>JANOUN010000723.1:0-10686 GCA_031416875.1 Planctomycetota bacterium
TCAGTCTGGCGATGGCCCATGCTTGTGAATGTCAATCTTGTTACAAGTAACAATCGACTGGAGAGCCGGATGCGGGAGATCCGCCAGTCCGGTTCGGTGGGAGGGGAGGTTCAAATCAATCAACCTTCCCTACCCCTATCTGTTCGATCGCGTCACGTATGCGTTGCAGGTTTTGTTTCAGGCGGTTGGTGAGCGAAGTGGATTCGGGGCCAGGCGTTTCGCACAAGTCGATGCGAACGACGGTGCCGCCTGAGTTGTGAACGAAGTCTTCTGTGTCTGCTGAATGTCGGGAGTCCAGCAGGAAGATGCGATCGCTGTTTAGTGTCGGATTGCTGCTCGTGTTCGCGCTGAAAGTCTTCACCAGTTCCGTGCGATCAGTTTCGGAAAGCGTGCTGGCAGAGTCCCAGTGCAGATAACTCAGCGTCCAGCCTAGGCGTCGAGTGAGATAAAGATAGTGTGGTGTGTCTGAGTACACCGTCCGGGCCTCATGCTTGCCTGCCGCTTTGATCGAATCAATCATCGGGATAAGAGAGTTCAGCTCGGCCGACAGTCTTGCTTCAGCCGCTTCGATTGATTTTTTTTGTTCCGGGACCAGACGGCCGCAAGCGATGCTCACCTGGTGCAGTTGAGCCGCACACAATTCCGGATCAAGCCATGTCGACCAGACGGTGCCGGGGTGACTATGCGGACCATCAGGGCCATGTTGATGTGTCACAGCATCCGGGATGCGAATGAGTTGATCGTAATAGTCCGCCGCCGTATCACGTGTTCGTGACCCCGGCAGTGAAACCCGATCTTTCCAGGGTTCGTAGCCAGCGCCGCTGATCAAAATCAGCCCGGCCTGCTGCATGATTCTTGCATCATCGGCGGTTGGAGACCAATCGCGTGACGATGTGTCACCAGGCACGACCAGGACCACATCGGCCGCATCACCCACGATGGCGTGTGTCATCTGCAACAGCGGCTGACTGGTCACAACAATGCGTGGCAGATTCTTATCTGTCTGGAGCGTCTGCGATGGTGTCTCATTCGACTGTACGCACCCAATCACAGCGCTGAGTGATATCACCATGGAAAGTTGAAGCTGCAGGCTGGCGAACATCAATATTGGCTCGCAAATCGTTGTGGTTCTTTCGAAAACAGTGTCATTGTTTCACGGGATCGAAATAGATACAAACGGTCGCGATACCAAAGCGCGTAATCCAACTGCCCGGCCTCTTCCTCGCCGCTGTTGACCAGCACCACGACGTCGCTGCCGCCAGCGGCTGGTGCGTATCGCGATGGATCGGTGTCGAAGGCCGCTTTGGATTCAGCGCAGGAAAACGTGTATGTCTGCAGGCCGAATGTTGAAGCAAACTGATTACTGGATTCGACGAGTTCGCGACGTTCACGCAGAGCCACTGGACAGAATCCCTTGAATCCTGTTTGACCGGCACGGGCCTGAATCTGTCGCTGCTGAAGTTGACGTCGTTCCTGTTCGGCCGCCTGCCGCAGTCGCGCTGTCTCGGCGGCACTCATCGCCTCCGGAACGTCCGCACTCATCGCTTCGGAATCTTCCAGTCTCGGCTGCAATTCGGCTCGCGCTGATGTGTCGGCTGGCGCGGTGGATTCCATGTGTGTGGCGTCCGCTGCGGGTTGCATTGACTCGGCAGACTGTGCCCCGTTCATTTCCATTCCAATGGAAGCGTCTTCGCTGTTGATCGGAGGCAGATCAACAGACGGCAAATCGATTGCAGGCAGGTTGGAATTAAAGTCTTCCATCGGTGCCACCGGAACGCCAAATGAACCAACATCCGCTCCGCTCGTCGGCCCCTGACTGTCAAAGAATTGCGCATCGGATGTATTGAGTTGCACGCCGGTGAACGGATTTTCTTGCGGTGCTGTCGTTGATTCAACGGCGGCTGCTTCCGGTACAGTTTCTTCGAGTGCTTTCTTGACTGCGTTTGACTCTGCAAATTCGCTGGCAGACACTGCCGATTTTTCAGCAGCCCGAGTGGCTTCCGAAGTTTTTTGTTCCAGCGTATTTGTCTTTTTCGCGACAGCCGTAACAGGTTGAGGCGTGGCAGGAGGAATATCGATCAATGAGTCAAGGTCCAGTGGCTCGCCTGACTCGGAGGCAGCCGATTCTTTGAACGGGCTTTCAAATTCGTCTGCGGCCGTTTTTTTTACGGTAACTTCCGGTGTTGAGGCTCCTGCTCTCTGCCGCGCCCCTGTCGTCCCGCCCGTGTTTTCACGGATGAATTCATCCTGAAACTTATCTCTCGATGTCGGCGCGGCAGCAGGTTGCTTCTGAATCGCCTTCGCGACTCCAGCCGTTGACATGAATCCTGGTGCCGAACCAGGTTGAGTGTATTCGGAGCGTTCTCCCGCTGCATATGGACTGGCTGAAGCAGCGCCTTCTGGATTTGCAGGCCGCACAGTCGCGCCTGATCGAGGCGGGAGCGAAGTTGCTGCCCCGTTGTGAACCTGCCCCGAACTCTGATTAGAGCCCTGCGCGGCTTGCGTCATTGGTCGCTTGTTGGCATGACTGGCCTGGACCGTTTCCGATCGCGGAGCATTCTGAGGATTCTGACCTTGATGTGGTCGGTTCTGTGGATTTTGTGACAACTGTCCCTGCTGCGGCGAGGAATTCTGCACTTGTGGCTGTTGATGTATATTGCCAGTCGTTGCTGTTGATTGCACCGCAGGCTTGTCGTCGGGTGGCACCGGAGGATGATAATCGGGATTGTTGTTGCCCGTGTCGCCGCGCAATTTACCAAAGAATCGTCCCAGGGCACTTTGCTTTCCGGAGCTGCCGTTCTGTGGCGACTGTGCGTGAGTCGCGGAGTTTTTGTTGACCTGCGGTGGATTCGTCGTCTGACGCAGTCGAACCTGTCCCTGAGTCGGCACGTTCGCGTTTGGCAGTTCCTTTGCATTCATCGACGGCATTTGCTGACCGCTCTCCTGGAACATACGATTGAGTTCCTGGGTCACCGTGCTGTTGCCCTGAGGAATCTGTTGTCCCGGTTGGCCAGGCTGATACTGCCCTTGTTGGAATCCCGATGCAGTTGTCGCATGGGCTCCGGACATGGTCAGCGCAGCTGCCAGAAACGTACGACGAATGAGTTTTCGATTCGACATGGTTTTCATCCCTGAAACAACGAGTTGCCAGCCTGCAAGTCGGCCGGAAGATTTCATTGCGTCCTGTTCGAAACAGCGAAGTGACGGATTGGATTCAAGTTCGGCGAATTGGCTGCTAAATTCAGCAGTCTGAAAACCTGCATCGAATACAACACATCATCAGACCAGAGTTTGATTCTGTCATGTTCTATCGTCTGTTCTGAAAACTCTGATCGTCCCGCATGCCCCGGTTTTTCCGTCACTGCCACAGACAGGACACGCAAAACCCCGACAATCAGGATAATCAGAAATGTTGACCCAAATTACCCGTATCCCCAGTCCGGTTTGATTTTGACACCATGAACCAACCACGTTATCGATGTCCGAAGTCAATGCATCTTCGGATTTCGCAGGATTTCGAACGCATCTACGCAGTTGGACATCGGGCTGGCGATGATCATTTGCTGATCTTTGCGACGTCGAATGATCTTAAAGTCGCTCGACTGGGCTTGAGTATCTCTCGGAAGCATGGGTCCGCTGTACATCGCAATCTGAAACGCCGCAGAATTCGCGAAGCGTTTCGGCGTCTGCAGCACGATCTTCCACAGAGTTACGATCTGATCGTCGTGCCTCGACAGCGCAACGATTCGACGATGCAGGATTTTCGAAATTCGCTCCGCACGCTGATCAGGAAACTGGCGAATCGAATTGCGGCGGCTCAAAGCGATGGCAATGCCCCCGGTCCGACCCATGATTCCGGAGCGAATCCGTGAGGCATCCGACGGAAAACGAAACACCTGATTCAATCGATTCCACACTGCTGGAATCAAGCACGGCGGAACCGAAATCCTGGCGACAGCAGTTTCTGTTCATACCTGCCGTGTTCGCGATTCTGTTGGTTCGAACCTATCAAGTGGTGCTCAGTCCCCTGCTTGGCCGCACATGCAGGTTTCATCCTTCATGCAGTCAATACTACATTCTCGCTGTTCGCAAATATGGTCTGTGCGTGGGTTCCTGGCGAGGCCTTTGCCGCATTGCGCGCTGCCATCCATGGAATCCGGGTGGCTATGATCCACCGTAGTTCCATGTCCGTAAATCTTTTCCAGCGGAAAACAAGGATCCAGGAAAATGTCCAAAATGAAGATGTATCGCACTTCAAAGTGGTTCGCAGCATTCGTCGCGGTTTCATGTGCTGCCATTGGACTACTGCAATTTGGTTTTGCTGAGGCAGATCCAGAAGGCACGGAAGCCACGACCTCCACTGCCGGTTCTGGAGAACTTCGACAGCGCGCGAAGGTGCTGCGTCCCAATGACCATGGAGTCGGACGACTTGTCGCGGACATCACGTTTGCGGATCTCGAAGGTAAACAACGGTCGCTCGCGGAATTCAAGAGTCGCAAACTTGTCGTGTTTGCCATGACCAGCACGAGCTGTCCGCTGAGCAGGAAGTATCTGCCAACGCTGACCACACTCGCCCAGAGTTACTCGGCAAAGGGTGTGCAGTTCATTACCGTCAACTGCGTACCAACCGACAAGACGGAGGAGATGAAAGTTGCAGCCGCGGCATTTGGCAAGACGGCTGTGTACGTTCACGACCTGGACGAAGAGTTGGCTCGTCAACTGGGAGCGATGACGACGACAGATGTGATCGTGCTTGATCCAGCAAGGACGGTTGTATATCACGGAGCAATCGATGATCAGTATGGCATCGGCTATGCTCTGGATGCGCCGCGTCACACGTTCCTTGCGACGGCACTCGATTCGCTGTTGGCAGGCAAGACGCCGGAGGTTCCGGCCACGGTCGCTCCCGGTTGTTTACTGGATCACGAACCGACAATTGTGGTGGTCGCCGACGCCACATATCACAATCGCATTTCCCGCATCATGCAGCAGAACTGCATTGAATGTCATCGTACGGGAGGCGTTGGTCCGTTCGCCCTCGATACCTATGCCGACGTCGTCGCGCATGCGCCGATGATTCGGGATGTCATTGAACGCGGAGCGATGCCACCGTGGTTTGCTGCGAAGCCGGAAGCTGGTCACAAAAGCATCTGGGCAAACGATCGTTCGCTTGCGGACGCCGATCGAAACGATTTGACGTCCTGGATCCAAGGCAAACGCACGGAAGGCAATTCGTCGGATGCTCCGATTCCGCGAAAGTTCGCCGATGAGTGGTCGATCGGTCAGCCGGATTACGTTGTTCAGATTCCGAATCCGATCGATATTAAAGCGACGGGGACCATGCCGTACCAATTTGTGAAGACTGAAACGATGCTGGATGAAGACAAGTGGGTTCAGGGATACGAGATTGCCCCGACGGACCGCAGCGTTGTGCATCACGTCATCGTCAACGTACATGAAGCAGATCCCGATCTCAACATTCCCCCGCATACTGCAAACCACGTCGAGACGATCACGCGGCCTGTTTCGACCGACATCAGCGTGATGGCCTACATGGCTCACATGCATGTGCGCGGCAAGTCGTTCAATTTTGAACTCACGACTCCGGACGGCAAGACGGAAACGCTGCTGGATATTCCGCGTTACGATTTCAACTGGCAGTTGAGATACGATTATCTTGAACCCAGAGTGATTCCCAAAGGCAGCCGAGTAAAAGTGACGGCAGTCTTCGATAACAGCGAAAACAATCCAGCCAATCCTGATCCGACGAAAACAGTCCATTGGGGCCGGCAAACCTACGAGGAAATGCTGATTGGTTATGTCGAGACTTTTGCACCAGTCGGCGAACAGAGACCAACGAGGGGTTCTCGCCCGGGCGGCGGCGCTGCGTTGTTTAAAGTGCTCGATACCGACGGAGATGAAATGCTCAGCAGGGACGAAGCGCGAAAAGCCATTGATCGCGTGCCAAAATTGAAAGACAATCCTGCTGTGCTGGAGCTCCTGTTTAGCCGAATTGATCAGGATGGCGATGGCAAACTGAACATCGAAGAATTCGAAAAACTGCGACAGGACCTTGGCGGTAGGCGGCCATGAAGGACGTGCTCTTACGGGCTTGAACAAAGCTGCAGTTTCACGATCATTTCCGCGAGTGCGATGGGCGATTCTGCACCGGTCGTTTCCAGCGGCATGCATTCTTCAATGTTGCGAAACCAGGTATGCTGACGTTTGGCAAACTGTCGCGTGGAGATTTTGATCTGAGCCACAGCGTTTTCCAGCGACAACGTCCCTTCAAGATGCTGGATGAGTTCCTGATAGCCTAGTGCCTGTCTGGCCGTTCGTCCCGGAGGTGGTTCGGATTCCAGCAGCAGGCGCGTCTCTTCCAGCCAGCCTTCAAGCATCATCAAGTCGATGCGATTATTGATGCGTTCATGCAGCCATGGGCGCGGTGGCTGAAGCCAGACAACGCATGCCGGTCGATCTTCTGGTGGTCGCGGTCGATGGTGCTGATCTTCTGAGAGTCGTTTGCCGGTCAGTTCAAAGACTTCGATCGCTCGGATCAATCGCCGCATATCATTGGGATGCAGGCGCTGAGCAGTCAATGGATCACGCTCGGCCAGTTGCGCGTGAAGCCATTCCGGGCTGTGCAGCGCCGCCAGTTTCTCCCAGCGATTTCGCAGATCCCAGTCGGCTGCCGGCCCCTCGAACATGCCCCGCAGAATCGACCGCAGATACAGTCCGGTGCCGCCGACAAACAAGGGAATCCGTCCCCGCATTGCGATGTCGTTCGCCGCTTCATACGCCAGTCGCACAAATTCTGTGACGCTGAAATCCTGGGCGGGGTCGGCGATATCAATCAGATGGTGGCGAACAGACTGCTGATCGGCGACAGATGGCTTGGCCGTACCGATCGTCATGCCGCGATAGACGGCCATTGAATCCAGCGAGACGATTTCGGCGTTCAGTACCCAGGCCAGATGCAGCGCGGCAGCTGACTTCCCGGACGCCGTGGGCCCGGCGACGAACCAACATCGCTTCAGCAGGGTGGCGGGGAACTGCATAGTCGTGTGCGGGGCCATGAATTGAGATGTCTGGTATTGCAGCTCACCAGTTTGTGAGGAGGTCGAAGACATGTGGTCCAATATGGCGGGACAGGCGGCCGGCCTTTAGATCACGGGTTAAACAATTCACACTGGACCGTGCCGCATCCACTACTTCGATCTTGCCTTGGCAGTTGCTGCACGTCGTCGCTCCAGCGAACCAGTCAGGCTTTTGACGATCCGCAGAGCGGAAAGCGGCTGCGACCGTGAAATCGCCGAATCAGCCTCTGCTCTCAGTTCCACAGGACGGCAGTATGGACACTCAATAGTATAAATGATCTTTCCACAGTCGCGACATTCTTTCGGCCCTGCTGTTCTGACAGAATCTCTGAGTGACTGATACCAGGCCAACCGGAATAGTCCCAGTACAACCAGAACTGACAGGATACCGTTCCAGGGTGTTGATAAGAACCAAAAGAAGGCAAAACACAAAGCCGCCGCACTGGTCAGGCACAACAGAAATGGCCAGAGGATACGGAGCATCCTGCCCTCATTATCGTTCCCGATCTCAGCCTGCCACAATCGATTGAGCGATTCGCGGCGCAAGTCCGCAGCTTTGACAGCCTGTTCGCTGTGTATCGAACGAAGCAGGCGTTCGATATCGTCCAGAACTCGATATTTGTCCTGCTCAGTCATCTGATCCTGATGTGCCCAGCGGTTTCTGAAATCTCGAAGCTCGCTGATCAGGCTGCGCTCAACAAACGACAGGTCCTGGCGAAACATTTCATTCCAGCGATCCCACATAAGTACGAGCAGAAACTGAGCGTCTCCGTGTTTGATATCGACTAAAATTCTTGCATCGGAGGACACGCTGGCGGCACGATCCGCGACATAGGGCCGCAATCCGGTGGCGAGCAGATCCAGTCCGCTGGAAATCGTATCTTTCATGTTACAATGCCCGACAGCAGAATATGAGGTGGGTTCGCGATTGTCTCAACGCTTGCCGAAAAAAAACAGCATTCCCTGCGTCGGAGCGCGGAATCTCGGAGATCCGGGCTGAGCGTACCGGTGATGACGATTACAGAACTCCACACTTCACTGCAATTTATGCACTTTTCAAAGGCGATTCGATGACAGGAAAGACCGTGCTGAGTATCGGACAGTGTCGTCCGGATCAGGCTGCCATATCGCATTACCTGACATCACACTTTGGCGCTACCGTGCTGACAGCCGAACTGGCAGCGGATGCCTGGCAGTTGCTGAAGTCCAGGACCGTCGATCTGATCCTCATCAATCGCAAACTGGACGCAGACTACAGCGACGGCATGGAAATTCTGCAGCAAATTCTCGCTGATAAGACGACGGCGGCACTTCCAGTCATGCTGGTTTCGAACTTCGCGGAATGGCAGGAAAAGGCTGTGGCACTGGGAGCGGCTTACGGCTTCGGCAAAGCAGAATTGAACCACCCCGAAACAAAGCAGCGACTCAGTGCAGTGCTGGAGTGATTAATGCCGCAGCTTCCAAATTGCCGCGAAAGATCGCAAAAACTGCTTTGCCGCGGCGCATCGATATTGCCTGCCACTCAAATGGACGCGACTCTTAGTCGAGCACTCGGGCGTTTTCGATCTTGTAGAGCCGAGGCAGTTCGGAACCGTCGCTTTCGTTGTCGATGCGGAATGTGCCTTCCACATCGAACGGGCGCTGATCGATATAGCGTGACGACTGGCCCTCTTCCAGTTTCACGAAAATCACGTCGTAGATTTTCGGCATTCGCTGAAAGCAGCAGATTCCGTTGTCGCGGGCCAGCGTGAATGACGTCAGACCTTCCGATACAAATGTCGGATACATCCAGCCACGAATCCGAACCTGCTTACCATTCAGTGATGACAGCCATTCAGGAAAGTAGTCCGCAGCGTTCGGCGGCACCGGTTCCATATTCAGAATCTTGAGCAGATCGATGTCGTCGTAGCTGATTCGAACAGCGTCCGTCCCGCGTTCGCGACGAAATGATTTGTCTGGAATCAGCAGTTCGATTTTGTTCGCTGACTTCGCTGCGCTGTTGTCGATTTCGGGAGTGTCAGCGCGACCGATCAGTCCGGACTGTGTCGAGACAACTGATTTTGTTTCTGTCGAAGACTTTTCAGCGACGCCGTTATCACGACCGTCAGGCTGATTTGGCAAATCAACATCATTGCCGGACGTCGAATGCGAAGCAGGTTTAATGTCGGCATCGTCAGAGGACTTTGCGGCAACGACGTTCGCTTCAGGACCCACAACATCCTGCGGCAATGACGATTTTGAATCATCTCCCTGCATTTCCACTCCTGCAGTGTCGTGCAAAGGGGGAACAGGCTGCTTTTGATGCTCTTCGAACTCCGAAGGTGTTGTCTGCTTGTAGCTGACGTAATCACCTTCGCCGTTGTTGCATCCGGCAACAGCGGCAAGGGAGATCAGAATCGTAGAAGCAGTCGTTCGTTTTTTCATGCTGTGTCCATACCTCAGACCTGTGAATGGCAGTCTTAAAATCGCGTCCATGCTTCTTCGACAAGTTCGACATTTTTCATTTTGTACACAGGAGCGTACTCGAAATCATCCGGCGGCCCACCTTCGCCTGCTCGAACATCCGCTTCCAGCACGCCGGCAACCGCCACCATTCCAATGTAGGCGCGGGTCACCATCTGAAATTTCTCTTGTTGGTATTCTTCCTTTGCCGCAAGCTGTTTCTTCGCTTCTTCAGAAATCTCAGCGACCGACATCCCTGAGGCACGTGTTGAAATCGCCGGACGATCTGACGACGATTTCAGATAAGGCAGTGTCACAATAATGTAGTCGTGTGATTTGGGTTTCCCGCCAAAGCAGCATTCGCCATTGTCCTTCAGCAAGATAAACTGCTGCAGGCCCTCGGTTGCCTGCGTCGCATACATGAATCCTTTCAGATAGACCTTCTTTCCGATGACGGCTGCCACTTCGGGCGCCAGTTTCCTGTATCCCCCGTTAAAAACAAACTGCTTTTCTGCCACATCTTTCTGAAAATTGACCCGCTGGTAGCCTTCAGGGACTTCATGCTGGTAGTCATACGACATTTTTGCCGAACCGAGGCAGAAACTGCAGATTGACAGCACTAATCCCAGCGTCGCCATCCAGGTGCCCTTCACGAATCCACCCGACGCCCGGATCTGATTGATAGCGCCGATCCCTACGAAGATTCCAAAAAAGGCTACATACAGACCAAAATAACCAATAAACCCGGTCAATCCCAGCAGCCCCATACAAAGTGAGATCGGAGCCCACGGAGACACCGGCACGTAATCCAAATCCTCTCCATCGGAGGTGTTACTCCAGCCGACCGCGTTGCTGACAGACGATTCATTCACAAAGTTTGCTCCATTCACTGAAGACGTGTCCTGAACGCCTACACCACGCAGACCTACTGCGGAAATTGTTTCATGAACAGCACTTGCATCAGCATTTTTCTGATATGTCTCCTCAAGGGTTTGCTCGGTCATCAAAATCTTCCCCGTGTGTTTCACTGCAATAGTCCGTCGATCTCGGTATTTTACGTGTTGAAACCGTTCAACGTGAACTCATTCCAGGCGAAAACTCCGGAACCTGTGCGATTTGGGCTACAAAACCACGATTTTGTGCCGGG
>JANOUN010000724.1:0-1760 GCA_031416875.1 Planctomycetota bacterium
GTTAGGCCGGTGTTGATTTAATCTGAATTCTACGTGGGGTAAGCTTCCAGCTTGCCTTCGCTGTATGAAAACTCAGTGCTTATTGAGAAACCTGACAAGCTGGAAGCTTATCCCACCTTAAATCAACACCCTGTTAGCGCACCGGTGCAACGGCGAATCTTTCACAACACTCCGATGAACCAGAAACTTGCCCCCTGCCGGCAAGCTGACGCATGCCGCTCACCGACGCGATTCGCAGTCGCATTCTGATGCACTGCGACGATAGACTCCGCATTGCTCCCTGTCGTTCTGATCCCCGCCTTGCCACTTGTGTCCGGCCCACCGCATGACTCTCAATCGCCGCCAGTTTCTTGATTCCAGCAGCCACGGATTTGCGTCTCTGGCCGCCGCCATCATGCTTCACGAATCGGGGGCCGCGTCGAGCGCATTGTCGCCGACAACGGGCAACGTTGATTCTGGAGTCCTGGGCGGTGTGCTGCACCATCCGCCAAAGGCCAAACGCATCATCCAGTTATTCATGGCCGGGGCGGCAAGTCATATTGATTTGTGGGATCACAAGCCTCAGCTGGAAAAGCATCACGGCGAGTCATCGGACTTCGGCGAGCATGTCGAAGCGTTTCAGGACGGCCTTGGTCCATGGATGAAGTCTCCGTTCAAGTTTTCGAGGTATGGCCAATGCGGTAAGGCGATCAGTGAAGTCGTCTCCCCGCTGGGAGACTGCGTGGACGACATCGCGTTCGTTCACAACATGGTGGGCAAGACCGGTGTGCACAGTCAGGCGACGTATCTGCAGGCGACCGGGTTCGATCGGCCAGGGTTTCCCGGGATGGGATCGTGGATCAGCTACGCGATGGGTTCACTTAACGACAACCTGCCGACCTTTGTTGTGCTGCCCGATCATCGAGGCTTCGCCAGCAACGGTCCGAAAAACTGGGGTTCCGGATTTCTGCCTGCCAGTCATCAGGGGACAATGATCTTCCCGCAGCGCAAGACTCCGATTGACGATCTGAATGCCACCGCTGATTTTGTAACGCCGAGTGCAGAAACGGACGGCAGTCACTGCTCAGATCATTAAACGATTCGTACCGCCGCACGCGTCCCGGCGATTCGCGTCTGGAAGCACGCCTTCGCTCGTACGAGCTGGCGGCAAAGATGCAATTGAGTGCACCTGAAGTTTTCAATCTCGCCGATGAAACGGCAGCCACGCTCAAAATGTACGGCATTGACAATCCTGGTGCGGTCTACCCTGCGGAAATTAACATCCCGGAAGAAGCCGAATACTTTGGCCGCAAGTGTCTGATCGCCCGGCGCATGCTGGAACGCGGCGTGCGGTTTATTCAGATTTGGTCCGGAAATGACAACGGATTTCCGCGCCGGAACTGGGACAGCCACGAAGACATCGAACGCGACCACAAGCCACTGGCGATGGGCATGGCGATCGGAACGGCTGCGCTGATCAGGGATCTGAAGCAACGCGGGCTGTTGGATGACACGATCATTCTGTGGACGACGGAGTTTGGTCGAATGCCATCGACACAGGGGAGCAAAGGACGCGATCACAATCCGTACGTGTTCACCAACTGGTTATGCGGTGGCGGCATTCGCGGCGGAATCAGCTACGGCCCGTCCGATGAATGGGGCTACAAACCACTGGATCGTGACAACCCCACGCAGGTGTACGACATCCATGCAACCGCGCTGCACCTGCTGGGAATCGACCACACGAAGCTGACGGTGCGACATGACGGCATCGACCGGCG
>JANOUN010000725.1:0-1730 GCA_031416875.1 Planctomycetota bacterium
TATGCCTTGGCGTAAGCCCAATAGCGATCGGCGGTTGCGCGTGAAATTCCAAGTGCGGCGGCGGCCTCCTGATGGCTCATGCCGACAAAATAGCGGAGTTTCACCAGATCCGCCTTAATCGGCGACTCTGCGGCCAACGCAACCAAGGCATCGCTGACGGCGAGCAATTCCTCGCTGCGATCATCGGGCACCTCACACGCCATATCCAGACTGACGCGGATACGGTCACCGCCCCGCATCGGTCCGCGTTTCTGCCGTGCTCGATCCACGACAATCCGTCGCATTGCTTCGGCTGCAGCGGCAAAAAAGTGCCCACGGCTGTTCCAGTGCCGGGCTTTGTCCGTATCGACCAGCCGGATGTAAGCGTCATGCACCAGCGCTGTGGCCTGCAGGGTCTGTCCCGGATTTTCCTGAGCCAGCTTTGCCGCTGCCAACTTACGCAGTTCGTCGTACACGAGCGGCAAGAGCTGATCAGCCGCCGACGGATTACCGAATTCGATCTGCGACAGGATGTGGGTGACGTCAGCCATGGGCAACAGCTCCGGGACGAACAGGATTGTTGCTCAACATACTAATCCTGCGAACAACAACCAATCCACTTGTGTCCCGGATACCAGGACTGTAGCAGTCACTGACCGATTCGCCAAAAAGGCGTGAATCGGTGGGACCGTGGTCAAAACGTCTGACTCATGGAATCCGTGATACTGCTCAACATGCCGATCAAGGCTCGTTCGCAGGATCTGTGGGTGAAATTGATCAGGAATAGTGGCGTTGAGTCTTGGGAGTGCGCAGGCAAGTCGGGGTTAAGTTAATCGCATTCGGCTCAATCCCGAAGTCAGAGAACTGCCGCCGCGGTCGCCGCTTCCACCCGGTAGGGAATGCGCTCGCGGGATTCCCAGGCGGGCCACTCGATTGCCGTTCATGTCCCTGGCCCGTAGCATTCCGACCGCGCCGTGGCGCTGGGACCAACTATGCACAGCCGTAAACAACAGACGCTGCCATTTTCCGCCGCTGCGTCAAAACCTCGAAAACTTCGCTGCGTGTCCTCTGAGCACAACGCGGACAGCGGTTCGCTCGATTTCCGCTTTATCGACCTGTTCGCCATCTTCTTTATTGGCCCGCTGAGCAATGTTCTGGCTCAGCAAACGCATCCACCATGAGAGATCGCTCAGCCGACTGCGGATCACTTTCAGCTTCGTTTTGTCCTTGCAGATGTGGTTCAGTTCAAATTCCGACGGGTCTTCGGGCTTGCCGTTCGAGTCTCGGCGTTCAGGACACAGCATCAGCCACCGCCGAGCGACTTCAGAATCCTCCCATTCCTCCACTACATCCGGTCGAGATCTCAGGACCAGCTTTTGAAATGGCAGCTTTGAAATGGGGGTCAGGAGTCAATAGCCAAATGGCCCGGAGGGTGCTGCGCACTATTGACTCCTGACCCCATTTAGCCATTTCTGCGTCGTGATGGAATGTTGTCATCGGCCGTTCTGCGCTAGCTCGCGTGGAACAATGAACGTGTGGTGGAGCGTCTCCTGCTGGAAGCCGATAACCTCGGGGAAGCGCAGGCCGGGCAACAGTTGCACGTCGAAGATCTCTTCCACCGCCGTCTGGAATTCCAGGAAGCCGACGACCTGACCGCTGCGCAGGTCCACTACGGCGATGCCGCACTTCAGTTCATTTCGCCGTGCGGCCAGCGGGACGCCATCCATCGCGGAGGTCGCGCGGATCCTGGA
>JANOUN010000726.1:0-4005 GCA_031416875.1 Planctomycetota bacterium
TCGGGCATGTCGGAGGACGACCTTCGCATCCAGAACTGCTGGATGCTCTCGCACAACGATTCATGGACGAAGGCTGGTCGACGAAGCGTTTGATTCGCAGCATTGTGCTGAGTCGAACATGGCAACAGTCGCAGGAGACCGCGGCCGGGGCGCTCGACGTCGATCCGACGAATCGACTGCTGCATCATTTTCCTGTCCAGCGACTCGATGCAGAATCGCTCAGAGACGCGATGCTGGCGGTTTCAGGGCGACTGGATGCCACGCTGCACGGTCCAACCACAAATCCCAGCCGACTCAGCGAGGATCCTCAAAAGCGTTTATTCTCTGGCCCGCTGGATGGACTCGGCCGCCGATCGATTTACACGAAGATCACGATCATGGAGCCGCCTCGGTTCCTTGCGACCTTCAACCAGCCAGCTCCGAAGATTCCCACCGGTCGCCGCGATATCGCGAACACGCCGACGCAGTCGCTGGCCATGCTGAATGATCCTTTCGTCACGAATCAGGCCGAGTTCTGGGCCGCTCAATTGATCACTCGGCAGGATGCATCGATTGCGTCGCGACTGCAGCACATGTTCCTGAAAGCAGTCGGACGCGAAGCGACATCCGAGGAATTATCTCGCTGGACGGATGCCGCGCAAGATTTCGCGGAGACCGAAAACATTCCGGAAGCAGATTGGCTCTCCAGCGCATCGCTCTGGCAGACCATGGCTCACGCGATGTTCAACACGAAGGAGTTTCTATATGTCCGTTGATCATCATCAGAAACTCTGGTCTCGGCGAGAACTGCTCGCCCGCACATCAAACGGATTCGGCCTGATGGCGCTGGCGGGATTGATGTCAGAATCTCAATCCGCCGACAAGGCGTCATCCGCGTCAGTCGCTACTCCCAAGGCGAAGCATGTCATTATGTGCTTCATGGATGGCGGACCAAGTCACGTCGATACATTCGACTACAAGCCGGAACTCGCCCGGCAGCAGGGCAAGCCAATCGGCGATTCGCAGGTTTCGAAATTGTCCCAAAGCAGTGCCGGGCGAGTCTGGTTTGGCAGCCCGTGGAAGTTTGCTCAGCGAGGCCAGAGCGGCTTGTGGGTCAGTGATTTGTTCCCTCATATCGCGGGAATCTCAGACGAGATCTGCGTTGTGAGATCGCTCGTCGGCCGACAGCCGCTGCATGGTCAGCAGAACCTGCTGCTGCATACCGGACGAGTGACAGGCTTAGCGCCAAGTTTTGGATCGTGGGTGACGTATGGTCTGGGCACCGACAATCAGAATCTGCCCGGCTACGTCCTGCTAAACAACGACTGGATCCCCAACGGCGGCTTCGAAAATTTCTCCAGCGCGTTTCTTCCGGCCACGAACACCGCGACCCTGCTGCGTGCCAAAGGCGCCACGATCGACAACATCCAGCCCACGGATTCCATCGAAAAGCAACGGCGGAAGCTGGCCCTGCTGAGGGCACAGGATCAAACCTTTGCGCAATCGACGCCCGAACATCACTTGATTGAATCGGCGATCCGCAACTACGAGACCGCATTTCGCATGCAGGTCGCCGTTCCGGAAATCGCCAATGTCGATCAGGAATCTGAGTCCACTCGAAAACTCTACGGGCTCGACAGCACCAACGACTATCAGAAGTACTACGCCCTGCAATGCCTGCGAGCCCGTCGGCTGGTCGAAGCCGGCGTTGGATTCGTTGAAATCACCTGCCCGTTGACTCATGCCAATAACTCGCCATGGGACCAGCATGGAACTCTGAAACAACATCACGCGGAAAATGCGATGATCACGGATCAGTCCGTGGCGGCACTGATCTTTGATCTGAAACAGCGAGGGCTTCTCGACGACACGATTGTCATCTGGGCCGGTGAAATGGGGAGAACGCCTCACACACCGGCAATTTCCGAAACCTGCGGACGAGACCACCACGTCAACGGATACAGCATCTTCCTCGCTGGTGGAGGATTCAAAGGCGGAACGGCATTCGGCCAGACCGATGAATTCGGAAACTCGGTCGCGGAAAATGCTCTTGAGATTCACGACATCCACGCCACCGTACTGCATCAGCTTGGGATTCATCACAAACAACTGACGTTCCGATTTGGCGGCCGTGATGTCAGCCTGACAGACGTTCATGGACGCGTTGTTCGTGAGTTACTGGGCTGATTTGTTCCCCATAGACGCACCCGAGCCATGGGCACAATCTCACGGCAGGCCAGTTTGTCAATTTACAGTAGGGTGTGTGCAGCGAAGCGAAACACACCACTATGGATTCGTTGATAGCCATGGTGCGTTGCGCTTCGCTGCACGCACCCTACGGGAATCGCAGATTCACAAATTGGCCAGCCATGGGTACAATCTTCGCACATTTCCAGCGGGACGGATCAATTGATAGACTGCCAGACAATTGACACAACGATCGCCCCGGCAGAAATCGGTTTCGGCCGGTCGCCATCCGCAGTTCCGAAAAAGTCAGCGATCGACATCACATGCCAACTGAAGCGGATACCTGTCGCAAACTCGTTGTCCCATTGATCCAGGCTGCCGGATGGGACAACGATCCGCATTCCATCGCCGAACAGCGAAGTATCACCAATGGGCGAATCATCCCCGTTGGCACTGGCTTCAAACGCAGGCAACCGAAACGGGCCGATTATCTACTGCGATACACGCGCGATTTCACGCTCGCAGTGGTTGAGGCGAAGGCAGAATACAAGTCGGCTAATGATGGAGTGCAGCAGGCGAAGGATTATGCGGAGATGCTCGGCTTGAAGTTTGCCTACGCGAGCAATGGCCATGAAATCATCGAGTTCGACTATTTCACCGGCCTGGAAAAGTGCCGTCCAGATTATCCAACGCCTGACGAGCTGTGGCAGCGATATTGTGCGGGCAGCAACATCACCGACCAGAAGACGGTCGAACGGCTGCTCACTCCGTTCAACCACCTCGTTGGTGAAAGTGACAGGTATTATCAACAGCTTGCCATCAATCGCTCTGTCGAAGCGATCCTCAAAGGTCAGCCACGTTTGCTGCTGACGATGGCCACCGGCACGGGCAAAACTTTCGTCGCTTTCCAGATTTGCTGGAAGCTCTGGAATGCTCGCTGGAATCGCACCGGGGAACATCGCCGTCCAAAGATCCTTTATCTCGCCGACCGCAACATTCTGGTGGATCATCCGAAAGACGGTATCTTCGCTGCATTCGGCGAAGCCAGATCCAAGATTGAATCGGGCGAAGTCGTCAAAAGCCGCGAGATGTACTTCGCCATTTATCAAGCCCTCGCCGAAGACGATCGGCGCGAAGGACTTTTCAAGTTGTTTCCTCCCGACTTCTTCGACCTGATCATCGTCGATGAATGCCATCGCGGCAGCGCTCGGGATGACAGTTCCTGGCGCGTCATCCTCGACTACTTTCAGCCCGCAGTGAAATTGGGCATGACGGCCACGCCGCTGCGTGATGATAATCGGAACACTTACCTGTACTTCGGAAATCCACTCTATGAATACAGCCTGCGGCAAGGCATCGAAGACGGATTCCTGGCTCCCTACCGAGTTCATCGGGTCATCACCGAATGGGACGCTGCCGGCTGGCGTCCCAGCCAATCGGATCTCGACCGATTTGGCCGTGCGATCCCTGACGAGGAATACCAGACCGGAGATTTTGAAAGAGCCGTTGCACTCCTCGCTCGCACAGAAGCCATTGCAAAACACCTCACCGACTTTCTGAAGAAGACGGACCGCTTTGCCAAGACGATCGTGTTCTGCGTGGATCAGGAACACGCCAGCGAAATGCGCAAGGCGCTAAACAACCTCAACGCGGACCTCGTCGCACAATACCCCGACTATGTTTGCCGCGTGACCTCGGACGAAGGCAGCATTGGCAAAGGTCATCTGGGACGGTTCCAGGACGTGGACACGAAAGTGCCGACCATTCTTACCACGTCACAGCTTCTGACCACTGGCGTTGACGTCCCGACCTGCAAGAACGTCGTTCTGGCCCGCCTGG
>JANOUN010000727.1:0-9777 GCA_031416875.1 Planctomycetota bacterium
CGGAAATGCGATCGACAGATTCAACGCCCAGAACACAGACACGATGATCGCGCAGACGACCGACAGCACGAAAAGCCTGCGATATGGCCAGACATACGACCCAATTCTAACGAAATCATGCATTATGCAGTCCCTTGCGGCTTTAAAAAGGGGTCAGGAACCAATAGCCAAATGGCCCAGAGGGTGCTTCGCACTATTGGTTCCTGACCCCTTTTTTAAAGCGTGTCGGCATCCGCGAGAAGTAAATGCGGCTGGGCACTACTCGTTCGACAGAACTTCTTCCGCGTCTTTCTGAGGCGGTTCGCTCTTGTCCCATTTGGCTGCTTGAGCCTCTTCATCCGGCGTCATGAATGGACGGACGACACGCAGGCCAACACCCAGTGCGTCGGTAAAGTACCAGATACTCTGTGGCAACTGCGGATCCTGCTGTTTCCATTCTTCGCTCGAACCTTCACGCACCGCACTCCGCAGCATGTCGGCCGGATCATCCCAGCCCCCGCCTCGCACGACGCGCGGGTATTCCATGAGCGGAATGACGAGCGGATCGGTAGAGACCTTGCCAGCCTGCAGCGAATACGCTTCGGGAACATATTGATCCAGAACCCATTCCGCGACGTTGCCGTGCATGTCGTGCAGCCCCCAGGGATTCGGCTTCTTCTTTCCGACATGCTGATATCGTCCGTCGCTGTTTTCGTCGAACCAGACATATTCACCCAGCTCGGCAGCGTCGTCCCCAAAAGAGTAGGCCGTTGTTGTTCCGGCGCGGCAGGCGTATTCCCATTCCGCTTCTGTCGGCAGGCGATAATAGCGCCCCGACTTAGCACTGAGCCATTCGCAGTACATTCGCGCAGAATGCTGCGTCATGCAGATCGCCGGATTGTTCTCGCGGCCCATCCCGAAACTCATGTCGGTATAGGGCGGCGTCGGGCGCGTCACGGCATCGGCCACCTTGTCGCGCGGCGTCGAGGGCTTGCCGTAGGCCGCTCGACGCAGTGAATCGACACGGTCACTCCAGACTTCATACTGGTTCCATGTGATCTCGCACTTGCTCATCCAGAACGGCGAGACTTCCACTTCGTGCTGCGGGCCTTCGTCGTCGTGTCGATTTGCTTCGGTCTCCGGACTGCCCATCAGGAACTTCCCGCCCGCAATCGGCTGCATCTCGATCTTGAATGCGGTGTGTGCCAAAGGTTCCGTATACGCCTTCATTTCGGCAGGCGACTCTGCAATCGCATCCGGCACTTTCACTGGCTGCGGCTTATCCTCCGCAGTTGTTATGCGGTGCGACGCAGCAGCCAGAATCAAAGTGCAGACCAAACGGAACCAAACGGACGACTGCAACATTTGCGACGTCATGTTCCACGAGCCTCGTAATTGGAAGGAATGGCGGCAAGGACGGAAATGTCTCTGCCGGAAGGCACCCGAGAATCCCAAAACTTCGCAGCTTCGGAATCACTCAGGCCACTTTCTATGCTACTCAGGCCGACCGTTCCTGTCCCGTCCGAACTGACCGGCAACGAAGAAATCCTTCGCATTGAGCGAACGACCATTTCGGCAGCTGCGAATCGCAATCGATACGACAGGAACAACATGACTTGATATTGCAAAAATCCCTGTGAAAGCAGGCAAGTCGCTGACTTTGTAACGCCTGTAACGGATTGGCGACGCAGATTACTTTTGGAGACATACGGTTGTCTTACACAGCGTCCTTACAATCGGAATCCGGGAAAACCTGATTCCACACTCGACACGAACCGGCCGCACCTCGGCGGCAAAGTTCTCAACGAGTGAATTGACGCTGATAAAACGCTCCCCGCGTTTTTCGCCATTCCCAACAGCGTCAGGAGGTGTTCTGTGCAGCAGCGTTCCGTTCGAGATCTGATGAGAATTCGTCATGGCCTTGTCGTGCCGGAGACTTCCACCTTGAGAGAAGTCGCCGAGCGGCTGATCATCAGCGACTGTGACTTGATGGCCGTCACCGATGAACACGGCAAACTGGCCGGTGTCGTCTGCGAAAGCAGCATCGTGCGAGCCCTCCTCGCGAATCCTTCCCAGGACGTCACCATTCAATCCATCATCGTCCGCCATGCGGAATCTGTCCGGCTGGATGCGAATCTGGCCACCGTTCAGCCTCTGTTTCGGTCTTGTGCCAACACAGCGATCCCAGTCGTGGACGCGAATGGCTTTGTCTACGGACTGTTGATGCGCAGCGATGTCATCCGCAGTCTGCTCAATCGCCCGACTGAATCAGTTGATACGTCGAAGGCGTCTGACACAACTTCCACTTCGAGGCCGACAGTTGCAGCAGCAACGAACTTTTCGGCAACGGCATTCCAGCCGCCGAAGAAGCGAACCATCCACGCAGGCGATGCCGCGTCTGAAACAGAAGGCAACCAGCCGCGACCGCACTTCCTGCGGGCCGATGAGGCTCGCCGAGTCCTGTGGGCCGCTGAAGACAGACTGTAGAATCGCTCACTCTCCCGTTATCTATGTGCTGGCGTGGCGTTCAGCGGTTTCCGCTCGATTTGCAGTCGGTAGACCCCGGCGGAGCTTGCCTCCCGTCGAGCGAGGATCAACACCAGAATGGGAAGCACATTCCATGCTGGCCACCATGCGGCTTGGGGACTGTCGTTTTAATCGTGGGATAAGCTTCCAGCTTGTCATTGCTTTTAAAAAACAGGGCGTTTTCTTCAATTGATGCCAGGCTGGAAGCCTAGCCCACGGGAAACCCCGACTAAAACGACAGTTCCCTTGCCCGCAAGGAGCTATGATTCGATCGATCATTGCCCGACGGGGACGAGCCCCATCGTGGCGGCACCTCGAATCAACCACAGCCCCGCCCTTACTCTCAATCCCTACTACTGCAGCTCAACGCCCAGTTCCTTCATAAAGAACTTCATGTCTTCCCACACTTCCTTCTTGGCCGAAGGATTCCGGAGCAGATACGACGGGTGATACGTACACATCACCTTCGCGCCATTGTATGTGAAGAACTGACGGCGGAGTTTACCCACCGCGCGTGTTTCATTCAGCAGGTTCTGGGCAGCCACGGCACCCCAGCAAATAATGTATTCCGGCTGCACGATCTGGATCTGAGCGTCCAGATACTCACGGCAGTTGGAGGCTTCCTGCGGCAGCGGGTTGCGATTGCCCGGCGGGCGACAGCGCAACACGTTGCAGATATAAATGTCTTCGCGCCTCAGCTTGCAGGCCGTGACGATTTTGTTGAGCAACTGACCCGCTTCGCCGACAAATGGTTCCCCCTGGGCGTCCTCATCCGCGCCCGGTGCTTCTCCGATAAACATGATCCGTGCATTCGGATCGCCGACACCGAACACCGTTTGTTTTCGAGTCGTCGTCAGTTCATCGCACCGACGACATTTTGCCACGATCGCCGCCAGAGAACACAGGGCGTCGTGCTTTTTCTTCGGATCGGTGTACTCGAGCTTTAGCAGTTCCTGGACTTCTGCAAGTGGTGCCGGACGATGTTCATCCGTCACTTTGAGTTCTTCCATCGACCGCAGGCCGCTGGTCGGACGACGCATTTCAGGCACTGCTGCCGCGGTCTTCGGCGACTTTCGTCCCGGTTTCGCGACATCCTTTGCACTGACTCCGTCAGCCGTCGCGTTCGCTGCTCCGCCGCGCGCCGCCATCGATTCACCCTTCTGTGCCGGTTTCGCTGCCTTTGGAAATTCCACCCGCGGCACATGCGTCACCCCGACACCGGAGAGGTGCTGCAGTAACTGAGCAATCGCGCGTTTGCTGTTCACAGAATCGTGTCCGAAAAGACTAACATCCATCAGAGCAGCGACATTATCGCAGATTTCAGACAGACTCCTAGTGCTCTGTCACTCTTGCTTTGATGGATCGGGTGGCTGGGGCTGGACTGAGCGGAGCGAAGGAAGCCTCGGGGTTTCGGGCTAGCGCCCTCCAACCCCGGCCACCCATCAATCCATGAGTGGCAGGGCACTAAGACAGCACATCATGCACGATATTTCCGAAGACATCTGTCAGGCGAAAATCGCGGCCAGCATGACGGAATGTCAGACGCTCATGATCCAGTCCCAGCGCGTACAGAATGGTGGCGTGAAGGTCGTGCATGTGGACAGGATTCTCTGCCGGAGCATAACCGAAGTCGTCGGTTGAGCCGTACGTCAGTCCGCCCCGCACACCTCCGCCCGCCATCCACATCGTGAACGCCTTCGGATGGTGATTGCGACCGTCACCGTTCTCGACCATCGGCGTTCTGCCAAACTCGGCACCCCACACCACCAGCGTGTCGTCCAGTAATCCGCGTCGTTCCAGGTCTTCCAGCAGGCCAGCGATCGGGCGATCCACTTTCGCGGATTCCTTCACATGTCCGGACTGCACCTTCTGATGATGATCCCACGTGTAGTCCGTCGAGACCTGAATATACCGCACACCGTTTTCGGCAAACTTGCGAGCCAGCAGGCACTGACGTCCAAAATTGTCGGTCGGTTCTGAATCGATGCCGTAGAGGTCGAGCGTCTCTTTGGATTCGTCGCTCAGACTCATGATCTGAGGCAGCGTGGACTGCATACGAAACGCCAGTTCGTAATTGGCAATCAGCCCTTCTATGTTCTGGTCAACCGCTGTGTTCTGCAGATGCCGACGGTTGATTGACTGAATGAGGTCCAATTGTGAACGCTGGAAGCCGTTGTCCAGCCTCGGATTGGCAAGATTCGAAACGACGGCCTTCGCAATCGGGATCTCAGCCGATCCAATCGCCGTCGCCTGATGAATGGCGGGCAGAAACGCGCTGCCATAATTCTGCACGCCTCCGTGGCCTCGCGGTGGTGAGATCGTGATGAACGCCGGCAGATTGTCACTCTCGCATCCCAGGCCGTAGCTCACCCAGGCACCAACGCTGGGCCGCACAAGATTTGCCTGACCCGTGTGCAGTCGCAGCAATGCTTCGCCGTGAGCGCTCCCTTCCGTATGCAGGGATCGAATCACGCACAGGCGGTCGGCGTGACGGGACAGATGCGGGAACAATTCACTGATCCAGGTTCCGCTGTCTCCATGCTGAGCGAACTTGAATGGCGATCCCAGCGCCGTGCCAACGGAATCGGCATCGCTGCCCACAGACTTCCCGGATAAGGGCTGACCGGAGAGTGCGTTGAGCTGTGGTTTGAGATCAAACAAATCAACATGACTCGGCCCGCCCCACATAAACAGAAAGATCACCCGCTTTGCCCGCGCTGGAACATGCGGCAACGGTGCAATCGATGGACTCAGCTGCTGATCCGCCGCCGCTCGCTGCCCGGCCATCGCCGCCAGCGCCAGTGATCCGAAACCCGCGGCGCTGTTCTGCAGCATCGCGCGGCGAGTTGTCGTCGGAAGGAATTGATGACACCTCATCGTTTACTCCAGCACCTGAAAACGGCTCGACGCGAACAACGCCTGGCAGACCATCGACCAGGCTCGGACTTCTGCATCCTTGTCGCCATTTTCTTCGAAGCGTTTCTGTGTTTCGACGACGAACGCCAGCAGTTCCTGGCGCTCATCATCTGTGGGACGTGCAGTCAGCACCAGTTCAAACAGTTGGTCCAGTCGCGCTTCAGGCCCAAGCGCTGATTCTGCCGCCAACAGGCGTCGCGCAGTGGCTTCGGCGGCGTCCATGACGGACGCATCGTTCAGCATGAACAACCCCTGTGTCGCGACCATCGTTTGGGATCGCATACCGGTTGTTGCGTGCGGGTCAGCGAAATCGAACACGTCAAACAGTTCCGGAAGATCATTGCGAATCACGGGCAGGTAGACACTTCGGCAGGGAAAATCTGTGCGTCGGCGGTTTGGGTTATCTCCGACAGCTGTGGCCTGATCTCCCAAATAGGACACCGTGGAATCCATCGGCTTCAGGTCCAGTTTCCCTGCAGCTGACAACATCGCATCGCGCAATGACTCGGGGTCAAGACGTCGCCGGTGGGCGCGCCACAGCAGCCGGTTTTCCGGATCGATCACGTGCGCAGTCTCGTTGTGGTGACTGTTCATCGCGAACGTGCGACTCAATGCGATCTTTCGGACCAGAGACTTCACCGACCACTTCGAATCAATCAACTCGGAGGCCAGATGGTCGAGCAATTCCGGATGACTCGGCATTTCTCCCGTGCGGCCAAAATTATCGACGGTTCTGACGATACCGCGACCAATCATGTGATACCAGACGCGATTGGCGAGGACTCGCGCGGCAAGCTGCCCCGCGCCACCATCGACATCCGTCAGCCAATGAGCAAGCTCCAGCCGTCCGCTGTGTTCGGCGGGAATCTCAGCGGCCCTGTCACTGACGACACTCAGAAACCCGCGCGGGATTTTTTCGCCATGGCGATCAAACTGACCGGCCAGTCGGATCGATTCGTCCGCCGGCGTGTCGGCATCGCTGGGGGTCATCGCACGCGGCGGAATTTCAGGCGGCTTCGCGATGGCTGTCTCCAGCGCTGCGACGAACACTTTCTGAGCTTCGATCCGTTGCTCCGCGGTCCTGGTGGAATCCGTCACGCCCTCGGCCAGGGCATCTCCATGCTCGGCCGCGAATGTCTCGAATGCCGCAACATCACCCTTCTGCAACAGATCGAGCGCGGACTTCGCCTGCTTTTGCTGCTCCTGCAACTGCGGACGTTCACGCCAGTATTTTTCGTAGGCGGCATCCAGTTGATCACCGTCTGAGCCGAGTCCCACAAGCTGTTCCATCACGCGCTGCTCGCCGAGCATGTAGCGCCGTTCCATCACCCGCGTCGATGTCAGAATCCCGGCGAGCGCGTAATAGTCGGCCGTCGGGACCGGATCGAACTTGTGGTCGTGGCAGCGGGCACATCCCAGGGTCTGGCCGAGTATCGCGCGCCCGATCGAATCGAGCTGTTCATCGGCGACATCCATGCGCTGCTGTTTCGGGTCGCTGCCGAGTAATACTTTCGGTCCCACTGCCAGAAAACCAGCTGCGATGCGTTGTCGGTCTCGCTGGTCGATTGATTCATGTGGCAGCAGGTCGCCCGCGATTTGCGCAAGCAAAAACCGGTCGAACGGAACATCTGCATTGACGGCATCAATCACCCAGTTGCGGTATCGCCAGGCTTCGCGGAACAGAAAGTTTTCGTCGAGCCCGTTGGAATCGGCATAGCGAGCCAGATCCAGCCAGTGCCGTCCCCAGCGCTGCCCGAACTGTGGCGAGTTCAACAGCTGATCGACGAGCCGCTCGTATGCATTGGGATCATCATCATTCAGAAAGGCCGTCACTTGTTCCGTTGTCGGCGGCAGTCCGATCAGTTGAAAATATGCTCTCCGAATGAGCGTGCGACGATCGGCGTCTTCCATCGGCGTCAAATTTGCCGCTTCAAGCTGCGCCAGCACCAAGGAATCGATTGGTGATCGAGGCCAGTCGTTTGCTTTGACGGCAGGGCGATCCTGAGATGGCACTGCCAGCGGCCGAAACGCCCAGTGGTCTCGCCCGGCAATCGGATCAGAAGGATTTCCCCGCTGGACGTCTTCGGCCGACACCTCGTTGCGCGGATCCGGTGCTCCGATCGCCACCCATCGTTCCAATGCCGCAACCGCTTCCTTTGGCAAAGCCTTGTCCGGCGGCATTTGCAGGTCCGGATCTGTGTATCTCACCGCGGAAATCAAGAGACTGGCATCCACATCGCCCACAACGATGGCCGGACCACGTTCACCACCAACGGACCATCCCGCCATGCTGTCCAGCAGCAATCCGCCTTCACGTTTCTGCGAACGTGATGAATGACACGGGTAGCAGTGCTCGGCCAGGAGCGGTCGAATATGCGATTCAAAATACTCCACTCCCTCAACCGCTGGCGGATCTGCAGCAATAGTAGTCGCTGTCGCGGCGAACGCGCACGCGAAGGCTGTCATGCAGATTTGTCGCCGGATGAGTTTCATCACGTCATTCTATCGGCCCCTCGATGTACGCTGCAAACCAAAACTCAACCGGCACGACAACTGAGTGCAGTAGCGGATTTCTGTAGGCCGGACCGAACGGAGTGAGTTCCGGCAATTCGACGCTGCCGGAACTCGCGTTGCTCGGTCCGGCCTACAGGTCACACTGACTCGTCAACGCATCTTGACAATCGTCCGCGACTTCATCCATGACAACTTCCGGTGGATTAACAAGCACCATCGCGCATGCGTTACGAAGACCCTGAACTGAATGAGCGTTCCTCCGGTCAAAAAATGGTTTGCCGTCGACGATTCCGCTGCGTCTGTTTATGCTCAGGCCCTCACCGACCAAATTCCTGGCCGTCTCCACCATCCAACCCGCAATGGCGTGGACTTAAGGCGAGCGGGGGATGTGAATCCCCTGATTTGTCGCGAATGATGCGAAAATCAGGGCACTTACGTACCCCGCTCGCCAGTCGGATTGCTTAAGTCCACGCCATTGGAGCCACACTCCGTTTCGCCAGCCAATGCCAGAGTATTCAATCGACAGTTCCGATTCAACACACCATCGAACACTGAAACCCATGCCTTAAAAAATCCAGCATCTCTGTCGATACACTGGACAAAATCCGCATTCATTTTTTAAAATCTGTCATTGACGCTATTCAAGACCGTCGCTGACCCCATTTTGTCTTTCAAGCATGTCCCGTCATGCAGATGAGCCGTAACATGGAACATGGTAGTCATTGGAACATTCGGTCTTCAGGCGAGTCTTCTCGAGGAAACGGCCAAAGATCCCGAACATTGCCCAATCGGCGATCACATTCCGCCAAAAGCCAATGTGCGTCTTCAAATTCGTGATTTCCTTCCGAACACAATTCGATTACCAAATTGCGTTGTGCGTTACAGTTCCGTTCCTCTGAGGACAGTTCGCGCCAGAAGTCTCGAAGAAATGGGCGACGATTGAACTGCAGTCTTTGGACTTCGTATTCGGCAGGGAGCGAGAGTGAAGCGACGAAGCAAAAGTCTCCGGTGAGAGGTTCTTTGGTTAGACGAAAGTGGTGATCAGGATCTTCGATGCATGGATCGACGAATCGCGTGCCGTTATCAATCTCTGCGTGCGTTGGGTAGTTGGATTTTCGATTATTGCAGACATCACAGCAGTAATACAGGTTAGTCCAAGCCAGCCGCATCTCAGCGTGACGTGATTCGGGCATGAAGTGGTCGACTTTCATGCCTTCTTCTCCTCCCAACCTGTCATCCGGAGTCATACAATAGGCACAGCGGCGACGGAAGACTTCACGTAACAGAGATATGTAATCACGGGGCTGAGAAAATGGCCCTGGGGAATCACCTCTATCGATGATCATCTACCGCTCCGCTTGATTGCAGCGAAGTCAGGATCTGTTCGCTCCGCCGGACGTCTACGATCCTCGCGACCGATCCCACATAGTGTTCGCTCCTCTACCGCTCAAATAGACCTCATGCGGCGCACGCTCCGGAATCGGTTTGGCCGGTGCCGTGTCTGAAAGTTCGCGCTGACTCAGCAGAAATTGACAAAAATTGCCCTCGGAAAGGCGACTGGAGCACGCTCAGGCGCCCAACGCATCCGCTGGACACGAGTCAAGGTGTCGCAAAAATTCGACCGGCTCAAACAACAACCGCCGACAAGCGTGGTGCGCAATGCAGGCTAGCGGGGTGTTGATTTAAGGTGGGATAAGCTTCCAGCTTGTCAGGTTTCTCAAAAAGCAGTGAGTTTTCATAAAGCGAAGGCAAGCTGGAAGCTTACCCCACGTAGAATTCAGCATTAAATCAACAACCCGCTAGCCACCGGTCACTGTGCCTGCTGCTTTCAATGTTTCTGAC
>JANOUN010000728.1:0-2990 GCA_031416875.1 Planctomycetota bacterium
CGGGTGGATTGTTTCTGCTGGAGACAGAATGCATCGCGGAAATCCTGCATCAGGATACGTTGACGCCCGTCGCGCCTGGCGAAATCGGCGAACTTGTCATCACGAATCTGGGGCGAATCGGCAGTCCGTTGATTCGTTATCGCACGCGAGATCTTGTGAAAGTATCGATCGCGGACGATCCCGCCGGGAGAAAACTCACATGGCTCGACGGCGGCATTTTGGGCCGTTCGGACGATATGGTATTCGTACGGGGCAACAATGTTTTTCCATCCAGTATTGAAGCCGTTGTGCGCGAGATTGCGGAGGTGGCTGAGTTTCGAATTGAACTCAGGACCGTGCGCGCGATGCAGGAACTTTGCGTTGCCATCGAACCCACTCCTGAGGCCGCCGATACCGCTGCACAATTAATGGAACGCGTCCGGGCGGCGTTGAGGCAGCGTCTGGGATTCATCGTGGACGTCCGCACGGTGGCCCCTGGTGAATTTCCTCGATTTGAACTGAAGAGCCGACGAATTGTGCGGGAAGAGTAAGCGAGATGGCACTAGCGGGCTGTTGATTTAATCGTAGGGTGCGTGAAGCGGAGCGCAACGCACCATCTCGGGAAAACGTGAGAAACTGGTGTGTTCCGCTGGCGCTGCACACACCCTACCTGAATGACGGCAGCATCGCACTCGACTCAGAGAGCCAAGTTACTTTACAGGCCCATGACGTGACACAGACACCAGCGAATCTGCAAAGTATCAACAGCCGTATCCAGCAAAGGCGAGCCGCTCTGCTGGCGATTCGCAACAGCGTGCGCGAACGCAGATTAGCGGGTGAAGGCGGGATTGCATGCTGTCATTGGCTGTCCGATCAGGTTGATGAACTGATACGCGAAATCGTGAGTCAGCAGCAGATTGCTCAGCCGGGAATTCTGCCCACGTCATTCGCGGTTCTCGCCGTCGGCGGCAACGGCCGCCGTCGCCCTGCTCCGTTTTCCGACATCGATCTGCTGTTCCTGGTGGACGGAAAACAGCAGGCCACCGCTCAGGAATTCCTGCCAGCCATTGTACGCGACTGCTGGGATGCCGGGGCCCAGCTGGGGTCGAGTATTCGTACTGTTTCCGACGTCGTTCGGTTTGCAATTGATGACATTCAGTTCGCGACTTCGATGATCGAAACGCGATGTCTCTGCGGCAACGAACGACTCGCTGAGGCAGCTGTGCAGCAGGTTCGCTCAAAAGTCTTCCTGGATCGCTCGGAACCCATGATCCTGCGACTGGTTGCCTCACGGCGGGACGAATGGATGACGCGTGGTAACTCCGTGAATCAGCTGGAGCCGGACCTGAAGCGCTCTCCCGGCGGCCTGCGTGATCTGCACCTGCTGCGCTGGGTGTCCTTTATGCGTTACCGTAATCCGGATCCGCTTCAGCTTCAGCAAAAAGGAGACATCAGTAAGCAGGAACTGGATGAACTGTTGCTGGCGGATGAGTTCCTTTCGTCTCTGCGAACGGACCTGCACTCGCTCACCGGCCTGAAGCAGGATGTGATGACGCGCGAACTGCAGCTGCAACTTTCTGAGCAACGAGGTTTTGGGTCATCGAATCTGCTGCGGCCCGTCGAAGCGTTTATGCAGGAGTACTTCGGACACACTTCGCGCGTGGCGGCCGTCGCACGGCGCGTGGCGGAGGTTCCGCGCAGGTCGTCGATCTTCAGCCGTCTGCGAAACGCAGTTCTGCCTCAGAAGTCCGCGGAAGGATTTCTGATTATCGACGGCATGGTCCAGATACCGGCAGCCCGCCGCGAGTCGCTCAGGGAACCGCTCACGATTCTGGACGTGTTTGTCAGTGCGGCAGAGAACAAAGCCAAACTTTCGCCGGAGCTCCGCAAGTCAATCGGCCAGGTGGCACTGAGTCTGCCCGAAGAACCGAGTCACGAAGCAACCGATCGATTTCGGGACATCCTGCGTTTTGCCGACGGGTTACCGGATACGCTCCGAGCCATGTACGAAACTGGGATTCTGGAATGGCTGATTCCACCCTTTGCCGGCATCCGAAACCTGATGCAGTTCAATCAGTATCACAGCTTCACGGTCGATGAGCATACTCTGAAGGCGATGGACGAAATGACGTCCTTCGCCCATGATGAATCGCCCGTCGGGTCTGCATATCAGGGCGTTCGGCATCGCGCGACACTGCACCTGGCCATGCTGATGCACGATGTCGGCAAGGGACGCGAGGGCGATCACAGCATCGTCGGCGAACAACTGTGCGAAGACGTCGCCGTGCGTCTGCAGATGGCCGCAAACAAGAAGACGATGTTGATGTTTCTCGTGCGCTACCATCTGATCATGCCCGATCTCGCATTTCGACGTGACATCACCGACGCCACAATGCTGGTCGATTTTGCCCGCCTTGTGGGTGCCCCTGAATTGCTGCGAATGTTGTACGTTTTGTCCGTGGCCGATATCAAGGCCGTCGGGCCGGACGTCTGGTCGGACTGGAAAGGCGAACTCCTGGCCGATCTCTACAACCGCGCGATCCAGATTTTGAGCGGCCGTCCATACAACCACCTGGAACGTGAACGCCTGCAAATGGTGCGGACGGCTGTGCGGAGTTCGATCGTGCCGCTGGGGAGTACCGCGAATCCGAATTCCTGGGGCCAATGGGCTGAGTCACAACTGGATACGCTTCCGCCATTTTATCTCATGACCGAACAGCCGGATCGTATCGCGCGGGATCTGGACATGATTCATCAGTTGAATGAGTCTGAAGTCAAGATCGAGGGTGAATTCGATGCAGAAACCGAAACGGTCAGCTATCGGGTGTTTGCACCGGGGAGATTCGGACACGGCAGTTTTCACAGCATCGCGGGAATTCTGTCCGGCCTGCGGATGAACATTCTGGCGGCTCAGATATGCACCACTTCCAACGGCGTTGTGATCGCTTACTTTCGAGTGACTGACAACGACTTCACCGGGCCAGTGCCGCAGTCGCGGATTGAAGATGTCG
>JANOUN010000729.1:0-6448 GCA_031416875.1 Planctomycetota bacterium
GGACACTATGCCGGTTCGGAACGACTGGGACACGGCGTCGGGTATGAGTATGCTCACGATGCCGCCGACGGCTGGGTGAATCAGGATTACCTGGGCGTCGATCGACAATACTATCAACCTGTGGATCGAGGAAAAGAATCAGAGTTTCGTCAGCGTCTGAATGAACTGCGTACACGCCGCAAACCTGCAGGCGATTAAGAACCCCTGACAAAACCTGCGTGAGCCGCGACGTTAGTGGTTCTAAATCGAAACAGGATTGATTCCATACCCATGGCGTACCCACCCCATCTTCGCATCCTGCCGATTGCACTGTGCCTTGTAGCAGCGGCATGGATCACTTTCGAAGTCGCGGATTCACAAACTCAGGCTTTGGAAAACGATCTGGATCATCGCGTCGTCAAAGCACTGCGCGATCCGGAAAACGCGGCACGCATGATTGGTCCGCCAGCCATTGAAGAAGCCATGCGGGATTTCACTGCACTCGGCGGATATGCAGTGCTGTTCATGACCACCGTTTGCTTCGCACTGTTTGCCGCTGTCGAACTGGGACGCAGTACACTTCTGTTTTTTCTGCTGACGGCCACAGGTGGCTATGCGTCATCGACCTTACTGAAGCAACTGATCCAGCGCGAAAGACCGTCGATCGTGCCGCATCTGTCACATGTCGGCGGCAGCAACAGTTTTCCAAGTACGCACGCGGTCATGGCCGTGGTGGTTTATGTCACCATCGGACTGCTGTTGATGCAGCGAACGCATGACCGACATCTGCGGCACCTGATGATTGTTCTGCCGTTGTGGCTGGCGACACTTGTTGGGATCAGCCGCGTCTGCATGGGCGTGCATTATCCGACCGACGTCCTGGCTGGCTGGTCGAGCGGTTTGTTTTGGACATGGTTCGCATTCCTGTTTCGCGGGCGATTGCGGGATCGGGAGCTGATTGCAACCCGAAGCGTCAGCGAGGGCCGCAAAGACTTGTCTCGCTGACGATTCGGGTTATCCTGCATTGCGCATGGCACGGTAGGCCGGACCGAGCAAACCCGGCAAAAGCCGGAACGGCGACCGCCAGTCGAACACAAGTCCTGCTGACAAGGTGTCAAAACGCGAAACTCGGGTTTGCGCTGTTCCGGCACACGCGGCGGCCTTGGTCCGGCCTACTCATCGGTCGTTAACCGCGGAATTGCGAAGCTGCGAACACGGGTTTCCGCGAACTGCAGAATGCGGGAGGCTGTGGGTGCGGCAACGGTCCCGCCATAATGAACTCCGGGCGTTGTAGGTTCATCGACCATCACGAGTACCAGCACTTCGGGGGATTCCGCAGGCGTCCCGCAGACAAATGACAGCACCCACGCCTTGTCTGAATAGGTTCCCGTGAGGAGATCCAGTTTCTGGGCAGTTCCTGTCTTGCCAAACATCGACAGGCCGGGGATTTTTGCGGACTTGCCTGTCCCGCGTTCGATGACCTGCTTCATCGGCTGCTGAACCAGCCATTCCGCAATGTTCGCATCTAACAGCACCGACTGCACTTCAGCTCCCGGTTCGACGATCTGCAAACCCGACATCGGATCCTGTTCATCGCGGTCAGCTCTTTTCAGCAGATGAGGTCTGACCAATCGTCCACCATTTGCCAACGCAGCGTGCGCGGTGATCAACTGTAACGGAGTGACGGCGAGTTCCTGCCCCATCGGGATAGACCCGAGCGAATATCCGTTCCACTGCTCTACGGGCCGGAGGAGTCCGGAAAGCTCACCCGGCAGTTCAATTCCCGTCCGGCGACCGAATCCAAATGCTCGAGTTGCCTCATAAAGTGATTCGATGCCCATGCGTTCGCCAATTTTTGCCATGCCGATGTTGCTCGATTTCACCAGCACGTCTTCGACACTCAATGCACCGTAAGAATGATGGTCATGCAGCACGCGTGGCCCCATCCGATAGACACCAAAACTGCAATCGATCATTTCATCGAACGCCAGAGCATTATTCTGAATCGCCCAGCCGACGATGAATGGCTTAAATGTCGAGCCAGGTTCGAAGACGGCAGACACAGCCAGATTCTTCCATGCGGCTTCGGGCACTTCCAGCAAGTCGTTGGGGTCGAAACCAGGACGGGACGCCATGGCGATAATCTCACCGGAACCCGGCACCATGACGATCGCACAGGCTCCGATCGGTTTCCATTCTTCCATCAGCGCATCGAGCTGCCGTTCTGTTTCGATCTGTGTGAGTAAATCGATCGTCGAAACGACGGTCTGCCCGTGTTTCGGCGAATGCGACCGTTCAACTGCGACTTCCATCACGATCCCGCGGGCGTCGCGAGTCATGACACGGTTGCCATCCGCGCCGCGAATGACTTCGTGCAGACTTTGTTCAAGCCCGCCCTTACCGACGTTGTCGATGTTACGGATTCCCAGCACATGCGATGCAAAACTGCCTTGAGGATATTTCCGCTGATATTCGCGACGCAAGCCCCATGCTGCTTTGGGTAGGTTCAAGTCACGAATCGCAGTGACCTTTTCTTCGCTGATGCGACGTTCAATCCAGACAAATCGCTTGTCCCCGTTGTCAGCGATTCGATGATAAAGTTCGTCGGCGTTAAGATTCAGAATGGGACCGACTCGCCACGCGAAGTCCCACGGATCCGGAATCTCATCCGGAACGGCGAACAGACTGTCGCAGGGAATTGTCATCGCCAGTACCTGGCCGTTGCGATCAAGGATTTCTCCGGGTCGTGCAGGGATGACTTCGCTGAAAATGCTTTGCTGCGTCACACGATCATTCATCAGCTGACGCTGTGCTCCCTGCAGTTGAATGAGCCGCGTGACAAGAACCGCCCAGCCCATGAAGACGAAAACGGAGACCAGTCCGAATCGCCACGAACGTTGAGTGGCCGTTGGTAACACGCTTTTCGATTCCGCGCCTGTCAGTCCGTCAACGACATTTTCCGACCTGTCGCTCGCTTCTTCCCCGAATTTCGGGGAAGTGGAACTCTGCTTGCAAGAAGCGGTATCGCCATCCCCGGCTTTGGATGAAATCAAAACTTCGTCGTCGAGTACCTCTTTCATCAATCGATCCCTTCAGGATTGAAAGGATGCTGAAATCGCAGCAACGGCAACCGCTGGCCGGTCGACTCGGATGGTTCGGCACTTTGATCCGCGACACGGCTGCGGTGGAGTTCTGCCTTCGGTTGTTGCTTTGACCGGCGTTTGTCTGCCTCCTGCGTGACAGCCATCTGCGCAGGTGCCGTGAGTTGCTGTGTTTCCAGCCGCAGCCGCACGAGCAGGTCCAGCAATACGTCCGTTTGATAGTATTGGACGCTCACCGTGCGGCGCATTTCAAGTGTCTGCTTCTCCAGCCACACTCCGGCCATCGAAACAAGGACGACGAGCATCAGTCCTGCGGCAAATCGAAAGTACACGATAAATCCTGACGCAAACAAAAGTTCGATGATTCCCGTGATCGAACGCACGGCAGTTCAGGCGAGCGGCAAAATAGATTTCCCGTAGCGGAACGATTCAATCCGAAGCGAGTGCGATGTCAATGCTTGATTGTGAGGTAGGCCGGACCAGGCGACCTGGATCAACAATCGCGCAGCAGAAAGCCCCGCGAATTCGGGCAGATTGCGGGGCTTTCGTTCACTTGTGATTTATCGAACGACGCCCGGTTACGGCACCACACTGACCTCGGCCGCATCGGCAGGAAGTGCCAGAATCAATCCGGCTTTCAGCTTGTTCGGATCTTTCACAACAGACTGATTAAGCCGATAAATCTCAATCCAGCGAGAAGACCGGCCCAGAAAACGTTCGGAGATCTCAGAGATCGTCTCGCGTTCCCCGACGCGGTACGCCGGAGTGCCATCTTCGAGCAGCAGGAAGCCGGCAGGTTCCTGAGTTTTTGGCTGTGAATCGACAAAGAATTCCGGATAACGCTCCTCAAGGACTTCTCTGGCGGGCACCAACACCACCATTCCCGGCCGCATATTTTTCGGTTCTGAAATGCGATGCTGATTGAACACCGCCAGCGCCGAAAAATACTTGACGGTCCCGTAAACTCTCTTCGAGATTTTTGTGTAGTTGTCGCCATTCTGAACAACGACCGAATCAAACGTCGAGCCATCATCAGGAGCGGACTGCGAAACGCCGTTCTGATAGTTGAACGCAGCCAGACTGAATTTTCCGTCCGACCCGGATCCAGCAGCCGTGCGTATTGAGTTGCCTGGTTTTCGCCCGCCGGGATTCTTCACGGCATTGAAGCCACGCGAATCCGAGTCTTGCTTCTGCAGTGCGGAGTCGGTCGTTAACTCGGAAGGTGCTGGAGGAAAGGATGAAACCTCGGTCGGTTCTTCCAACGGAGCTTTTGCAGTCGGAGCACTGTCGTCCTGCAGAAATCCATTTGCGAAACCTACCGACTGCTGAGGTTCAGCCAGCGCCAGCAATACGGGCTCTTGATCCGGCTCTGGTTCGGAGAAAGATGGTTCGTCAGCAGCAAAACCAAAACTCATCTCGTTTGCCTTCGGCGGTGCGGCCAGTGTCTCTGATTGTACCGTGACATCTGATTGTACCGTGACAGGCTCTTCTTCGATGTCTGGGAACGTGGGCGCAGACCCCGGAATCGAGGATGGGGAGTCCGTTATTGCTGGCGTCCCGGGTGCCACAGCAAATTCCGGTGATTCAGTTTCGCGGTTCTCAGACACTGTGAGATCCGGAAGCGAAGGTGGCGAGTCCACCATCGAGGTCGTTGAATCTTCGGTCGATTCCAGTTGCGAAACAGCATTGGATGCAAACTCCAGCGCGGCGGGTTCGCCAACTTGTTCTGAACCCCGAGGTTGCGACAGAGCAGGTTCGTTGAGCGCGTCGAACGATTCTGTCATCGATCGATTTTCAGGTGCCGGATCTGCCGACACGACAGCCGAATCAGCAAACGGAGAACCGTCACTCAGATCAGCGAGATTGACAAGCGGATCACTCGCTGCTGTCAGTGATTCCGGGTGCATGATTTCTGCGATTGGATTGGCCTGTGGTCCATCAGGCGGGGTGGTCCCGGTCGGTGCAATCGCAGCCTTCGTCAGGTTCTGCTGATGCACGTCCATCTTGTGATAGACAAGAAAACCAAACGCGAACACCAGAATGGTGATCACCATGATCCCCAGCCGCGCCTCATGGCGGGCAGAGGGTCTTACTTCGCTGGCTTTGAGTGTACTCAGCAGTTGCCCTGCCACCGCGCTGCCCTCAGCTTTGCTGACCGGCTGCGAGGGTTGAGTCGAATTTCCGCTGGCGACGCTTCGATCGGGGTTTTTGTCAGAACCTGCCATCCCTGGTGTCCTTTGAACGCATTTTTAACGATTCGGTCTTCAAGCGAATGGAACGTCAGGATGACCGTGATTCCGCCGGGATTCAAAATTGTCGGCAGAACTTCGGTCAACATGCGTTCCACATGCTGCAGTTCGTCATTCGTGGCAATTCGCAGTGCCTGAAACACGCGAGTTGCCGGGTTGCGACCTCCTGCGGCTCGAGCAGCTCCCACTGCATCGCGCACACAGGATTCCAGTTCCTCCGCCGTCGTGACCGGGTGCCCCAATCGTCGCCGTCGGACAATTTCAGAAGCAACTTTTGCTGCTGCGGGTTCTTCACCGTGCATGCGAAAGATGTCTTCCAGTTGTTTTTCATCCAGAGTTCGCAGTAACTCTGCAGCCGGTCGCCCTTCATGCGGATGATATCGCATGTCCAGGGGACCACCTGCGTCAAATCCGAATCCTCGCTGACGATCGGAAAGTTGATCCGATGACAAACCAAGATCCAGCAGGACTCGATCGACACGGTCTACGCCCAGTTGCTGCAAAACACTCGCAGCGTCTGCATAACTGGAACGCAGAAGGTGACAATTCTGATGTTGTTCGTGTGGCAGTTTCTTCCCGGCGATGGCGAGCATCATCGGGTCGCGGTCAAGTCCGATGAGTTGACCCGTTTCGCCAAGAGACTTCATGATCAGTTGACTGTGACCGCCCGCTCCGACCGTTCCGTCCAGCACAGTGAGGCCGGAAGTTAAATGCAACCATTGCATTACTTCACGAGGCATCACCGGAACATGAACCGGACGATGATCAGCAGAGGGCATGAGTGTATGGAGAGGAGAGAGGAAAGGAACCAAACCACGCCGAAGGAAAGGTCGTTGGCGCAGAAGTGACTGGTGCAGAGGACGGGATCGTACGCAGGACTGAACTTTAGAGAAAGATCAGATTCATGCCGACATCATCCGACAGCCGCAGTCTTACCCTTCAAAAACCAGCAAAATCTGCCGAAGAGACTGATTGATCAGTAGGTCCTGCCTGCCGGGCTCATCTTTACCCGGAAAAAGTTACAAGTCTTAGCACAATTTACAAAGCTCGTGATCGTGGATCAGCGGATTTGCTGTGATTTAGCAGTTGGCGCTGATTGGCGTCGGTATTGCGGTATGT
>JANOUN010000730.1:0-2302 GCA_031416875.1 Planctomycetota bacterium
TACCGCTGTTTTTGTGAGCGGCAAGGCGCTAGCCGCCGGTTCCTGGAGGCGAATTACCCGCGGCTAGCGGTCTGTTGATTTAGTATGCACAGCCAGCAAATTTGTTTAACCCTGAGCCGCAGGCGACGGTTTCCGGTGACGCCGTCGCCTGCGGCTCAGGGTTAAACGATTAAATCAACAGACCGCTAGCGCCTTGCGGCTCACTGTTTTGGAGTATCGGGACAGACTCCCGGGGGCATGTCACTCCGCTGGCGGGCTCGTTTCCCCATCGCTGACCAGCAGGGCCTTCGCCTCGGCATCCAGCAGTTCCAGCGTCGCGCGGCGATTCCAGAAGAGACGATAGCGGCCCGCTTTCGCTTCGATCAGGATTTTGGAGGTGAACGCCGACGCCTTGTCGAGCCATTTCCGAGCTTCGTCGTGATGACCCAGGCCGTGGTTCGTCATTGCAAGGAAATACCAGACGTAGGCGGGGCAGGTCGCGGCGGTAATCGGAGCCTCGGCACATGCCGAAAGGTGCTGTTTGGCTTCCTCGAATTGCCCAGCTCGAAACAACACCGCTCCTAGTCCCAGCAGGTGGTTTTGTTCGGTCGCTTGTTGCCCCAACGCTCGCCGAGCCAATGCGGTGACGCCGTCGTAATCCTCCACTGCACCTGGTTTCAGTGCACAAGTCCATACGGCCCAATACAGGGCGTCCGAATCCTGACTCTCGTGGAATCGTTCGCACAGCGTTTCACACGCCGCGCGAAACGCATCGCGATCGTCGCTGGACAAGCTCGTCAGAGCCACGACATTGAGACGGTAGGCCGTGGCGCTGGGTGAGGCGATCGCTGCGTCGAAATCCGCCTGGGCATCGACCCTCCTGCCCATGTTGGCGCGCAGAACGCCACGCACGACGCGGTGATCCGCCGCTCCTTGATTCACTTCAACGGCTTCGTCGGCGAGTCTCAGCATTCCATTGCGAAACGCTTCGCTCGGGCAAGCGGCCACCAGGCTGGGATCTATCCATAGCAGCGTGGAGATGTCGTCAGGCTTTCCGCTCAGCGCATAGGTCATGTCGCTGAGCGCTTCGTCGTATCGACCGACGAAAAAGTTGGCTACTCCGCGCCGCTTGACGATATGCCATTCCGGCGGCTCGTCTTCAGTCGCCTTATCGAATGCCTGAATCGCCTGCATGAACTCTCCTAGCAACTGAAATTGCTCACCACGCAACGTCCAGTTGTTCACACGGTCCTGTGGGACGGCCACCGCACGCCGGGCCAGCGACTTCGCATCGTCCACTTCCCCGCGTTGCAGCTGATCCACATACGCTGCGTTGATCGCGTCGAGGTTGTCCGGATCCAGCTTGAGGGCCGTATTTACGTCGGCCATACGAAGCACGTCGTCTTTCAGGTCCACGTAGTCCTGGGATCGCACGATGTAACCAGCCGCCAATCGCTCGTTATGCTCCGCGAGAAGCGCCTCACGATCGACGGGCTGGCCGTGTTCGTTGATGAAGCTGGAAAACGCCTGCCGGATCCATATGTGGACGTCGCGATAGTGAAGGACTCCGGGGTTTTCGACCGTCGTTTGGTTCGAGTGTCGAACGGCTTCCCTAAACAGGGAGCCCGCCTCTTCGATCCGGCCCTCCCGGACCAACAAGCGGGCACATGCGACCATATCGCCGGCCAGGGCAATCCGGTGGATCGAGTTTGTTGGCACGGATTTGACGGCCTGGCTGCGTGTTTCAATTCCTCGTTGGGCCAGGCCGATGGCGGCGGTGAGTTCGTTCCGGCTCGCATGTCGCTCAGCCAGCAAGGCCATTGCCCATGCGGCAATACCTCTGTTCTCATACGTCAGGGGCTGGCACAATGTGATGACCTCCTGCAGCAGGATCTCACCCTCCGCCAGAGGCAAGCGGCTCGACAGTGTTCCGTACAATTCGGCAAGTCGGTCGCGCATTCTCGCGTTGTCGGAATGTCGCTCCAGACCTGCTTCGAGAATCCTGCGCCCCTTTTGCAAATTCTCAGTCTTCTGTGTGATGGGACCAAATTGCCCCAGCCTTAGATATCCGTCACCCAGAATCGTTATGACCGATGGGTCTGCGGAGTGTTCGCGGTCCAGTTGCTCGAGCACGGCAATTGACTCCTGGATTTCCGCGACCCGGTTTCCGCTGCGGCCGACCCACTTCCACCCCCAGCTGCGAATCTGTGCTGCCGCCATTTGACTACGAACTCGTGCATCGTTGGGACGGCGAGCGTCGAGTTCGCGATAGAATTCCATGGCGTCTTCGATCAGTCTGCTGCGCACCTGAATGATGCCAGGG
>JANOUN010000731.1:0-1922 GCA_031416875.1 Planctomycetota bacterium
CACTGAACTTCCAAAGACATACGAACCTGCCGCCGCACAGACTCGCTGGGTGGAACACTGGCTGAGCCAGGGGTACTGCAACGCTGATCCGACTCCCGGCAAGGAGCCGCATACGATCATGATCCCGCTGCCGAACGTGACCGGAGCCCTGCATATGGGGCACTGTCTGAACGGCACAATTCAGGACCTGCTGACACGCTGGCGTCGCATGCAGGGCAGGGTGGCTCTGTGGATGCCGGGAACTGACCATGCGGGCATTGCGACTCAGGCGGTGGTGGAGCGCCGCATGCTGGAAGAAGAAGGCCTGACGCGCCACACCCTCCCCGGTGGCCGCGATGCTCTGGTGGACCGCATCTGGAAGTGGAAAGATGAGTACGAAGCTCGCATCCTGAATCAGCTCAAGCAGATTGGTTCCAGCTGCGACTGGCGACGAGTTCGCTTTACGCTGGACGAAGTCTGCAGCAAAGCCGTGCGCCGAACGTTCTTCAAGATGTTCAGCGATGGACTGATCTATCGCGGCAAGCGCCTCGTGAATTGGGACACGTATCTACAGACAGCCGTCGCCGATGACGAAGTGTTTCACGAAGATATCGCCGGACATTTCTGGACGATGAATTATCCGGTTGTCGAACTGAGCGATTCCAATCGGCGAGCGGGGGATGTCAATCCCCTGATTCAAGGGAGCGAAACTGCAAACGGCGCGAACGTGGCGCAAGACATCAGGGGACTGACGTCCCCCGCTCGCCGCGACCAGGAAAATGGCGACTGGGTTCCCACTGGTCAGCGAATCAGCTTCTCAACGACTCGCCCCGAAACAATGCTCGGCGACACAGCCGTCTGCGTTCATCCCACCGACGAACGCTACACCGACCTGATCGGCAAGCACGTTCAGATTCCCGCCAACGGCCGCATCATTCCGATCATTGCCGATGCGTTGCTGGCCGACAAAACTCTGGGCACAGGAGCAGTCAAGGTCACGCCCGCACACGATCCAAACGACTACGCCTGCGGTCTGCGCAACAACCTCGAAATGATCAACATCCTGAACACGGATGGCACGATCAACGAAAACGGCGGCGAATACCAGGGCCTCGATCGCTTTGAAGCCCGGAAAAAGATCGTGGCGAAGATGGAGAGTCTCGGACACTTCGAAAAGGTCGAGGACCGTGTTATCCCGATGATGTACAGCGACCGTTCCAAGACGGCGATTGAGCCGTTTCTGAGCGATCAATGGTTCGTGAAAATGGACACGCTCGCGCAAAGTGCGATTGATGCTGTTGAAGACGGCCGCGTTCGTTTCTTCCCGCAGCGGTATGCAAAGACGTATCTCGACTGGCTGGGTGAAAAACGCGACTGGTGCATCAGCCGACAGTTGTGGTGGGGACATCGGATTCCAATTTGGTCGAAGACAATATCAGATTGCGAAACACTTGATAACTCAGAGTTAGCTCGCCGAACTGTTCGCGAGATAGTTGTAGAGTATTCCGGGCAATGGCGTACGACCGCACTTGATGGTGATATTCAAACGTCTCCGACGGAGACAGATTACTGTCGTGGCTATTGGACCGTTCAAGGGCAGCGGCTTCCTCTATATTTTGCGATCACTGTTGAACCAGAGTTTAAGCGCAGACGGATCTTAATCTGTGTCGATGTCGATCATCTCGAGTTCGAAACAGCTGTTGAGTCTGCTGGTTTTGAACAGGACCCCGACGTTCTCGACACCTGGTTCAGTTCCGCACTGTGGCCGCATGCCACGCTGGGCTGGCCGGATCGGGAACACAATCCGCCGATGATCTCTGGGCGAGCGGCTGGGCGTCAGCCCTCCGTGTCCTCGGAAACTCAGACGTCGGATCACCGATCTCACGACATGGCAACATCGTCATCTGAAATTTCAGATTTGAAATTTCAAATGGAAGGCACTC
>JANOUN010000732.1:0-4873 GCA_031416875.1 Planctomycetota bacterium
AGCGCCGCGAGTCGCTGGAATCCAAAATGGAAGAAGTACGCGGATCCCAGCGCGAGCGTGATCGTGAACTTGACAAGCGTGAATCACAGCTGGAAGAGCAGCAGGATTCGATCCGGAAGAAAGAGAAAATGCTGCAGGGCACGCAGCAGAAACTGGCCGAACGCGTCAAGTCGATGGAGGCCAAAGACACAGAATTGAATCGCTTGCTGAAAGAAGAGCAGGAAGTGCTCTATAAGACGAGCGAGCTGACTCGCGAGCAGGCCACCGAACAACTGCTGAAGCGACTGGATCGTGAACTCACGGATCAAACGGGTGCCATGATTCTGAAGCATGAGGCCGAAGTGAAGGTCGATTGTGAACGGAAAGCCCGCGAAATCATCGGGATGGCCGTGCAGCGTTATGCGTCAGCGCACACGTCCGAATCCACAGTTTCGACAGTGGATATTCCCAGCGATGAAGTGAAGGGACGCATCATTGGCCGCGAAGGACGCAACATCCGCGCGTTTGAAAAAGCCACCGGAGTCGATGTCATTGTCGATGACACGCCAGGCGTGGTGATTGTGTCGGCGTTTGACAGTGTCCGCCGTGAAATTGGCAAGTTGTCGCTGACGAAACTCATTCAGGACGGTCGCATTCATCCGTCACGAATTGAAGAAATCGTCGCCGAGACGACAAAGGAAATGGAAGAGCACATTCGCAAGCTGGGAATGCATGCGTGTGAAGAAGCCAGCGTACGCGGTCTGCATCCGAAGCTGATGGATCTGATGGGCCGACTCCATTTCCGTGTCAGCTACAGTCAAAATGTGCGTCAGCATTCAATTGAGGTGGCTCATCTCACCGGCATGATGGCCGAACAGTTGGGGCTCGACGGGACGCTGGGTCGACGATGCGGATTTTTGCACGACATCGGCAAGGCGGCCGATCATGAAATGGAAGGCGGGCATCCGGCTGTAGGGGCGGAATTGCTCAAACGTTACGGTGAAGGCCCGGAAGTCGTCCACTCTGCTGCCGGGCACCATGACGATATCCGACCTGAGTACATTTATACGGTATTGGTGGCGGCGGCCGATGCCGTGTCTGCGGCACGCCCAGGTGCGCGGCGGGAGACACTCGAAAAGTATGTTCGCCGTCTGGAAGAGCTGGAAGCTCTGGCGTGCGGATTCCCCGGCGTCGACCATGCGTTTGCCGTTCAGGCCGGTCGGGAAATCCGGATCATTGTCGATTCCTCTCGCGTCAATGATCGTCAGGCCGCAAGAATGAGTCGCGATATTGCGGGTGCGATTGAACAGACTTTGACGTATCCCGGTGAAATCAGGGTGACCGTTTTGCGGGAAACCCGTAATGTTGAGTATGCTCGGTAGTTCGATGACTTCAAATCCGAGTCTCACTCTGATGACTCTGGTGCCAGGAATGCAGGGTCTGCCGATTCTGTGAATCGGCAGGCCTTGACTTTGATTTGTTCTGACAGAATATTTGCCGCGTGACCAACAAAAAAAAATCTGCTAAGAAGTCTCCCGACGCCGTTCCTGCAGTCAGTGCTGATGCGTTGCGGGATCTGCTGGGCTACCTGAATTTCTCTCAGGGAGCTGCCAGTGCACGATTTCGTGCGACCTTGAATGATCTCTTCCGAGATCAGCAGCGGGCATCTTTGCCGAACGTGCTGCGGGATTTTCTGCTGGGAGAATTGCAGCGGCTTTCGAACTCCGGCGATGCGGCCTGTGCCGATCCGGCTCAGGCTGAGGCCGTCATCCGCCTGACGCTCGATGAGCTGCTGCCCGCGTATGGCAAACATCACGCCGATTTGTTGAGTCATCTGACGCAAGCCGACCATTACGCTCCACTGCTCCTGGCTCGCATGTTCGAAGCGACGCTGGCCGCAAGAGCGATCTACGGTCATGGCAAGACCGAACAGGTCACTGCCGCTGCATTGAAACAACTCAATCACTTCGTCGGATATCGGCCTGTGGCGGTCCTGGAAAATGGTCGCCGTTCTGAAATCTATTCCAGCGAACGATTTTGCCCTCTGCCCCTGTATTTCAGCGATGTCGGTGCGGCGGTCGGGCCGTATGAGCAGCTCATCGAATCGACGATTGCCTTCATGCGGGATCTGCCGGACGATCTGGTCAGCACGTCTCACTTTTCGATTGATCGGATGGCGGAACTGAGCCTCGACATGCGGTCGCACGATCACCTGCATCCCGTCAACAAACGCACGAATTATGTGTTTGGCGAATGGGATCCGGATGAGATCGATACGAAGGGATTTTATCGCCGGTTCATTGTGCGTCGACTGATTATCGATTCACTCATTGACTGGATCCACCGGGACAACAAGAAGGCTGATCCGGAGCGGTTGTTCGATGCGTCAGCAGTTCTGGCGGGGACGATTCTGATGGCGTCAGCGATCAGTGGTTCAGGCCCGCAGACGTATGATTCCAGCGTTTCACTGACATCGCTGCTGCCGATTGTCGCGCGACAGCGTGACAACTTTTATCAGCGTCTGCTGGACACAGCGAAAGGCGAACGGGCGAAACGGCTGAAACGACTCGCCAATGAATCACGCCAGCCGTTCGGTCATGTGCGGCATGAACTCAACATGTACCTTTCCAAGTATGGTGCGGATCAGGTTCAGCATCGTCATCTGTCGTGGATGTTCGCGCGGATGGGGTTTGAAGAAGCCAGTTGCGAAGAAGCGTCCGTCATTCCGTGCCTGAGTGCGCGGTTTGAATCGGAGATTCAGTCGCGCCTCGTGATGGTGCCCCGGCTTGTGCGCAACGGAGAACTGGAAACCTCTCAGCGGATGATTACGGAGGTCATTGATCTGCTGCATCGGGGCATCGAATGTGGTGGTCTGGTGGACCCGTGGAATATCCTTGGTTTTCAGGGATTGTTCCCGCTGTTTTTTACGCGCGAAGATTCCATTCCGGATTCCCGCGTGGAAGTCCTGCTCGACATCATGGGGCAGATTTTCGATGCCTGTACGCTGGCGATGAGTGAAGCGGCGGCGTCCGGAAAAAAAGACCTGCATGATTCCGTGCTGAAGGATTTCCGCGAGCTTGCCGAGCAATGGGATCGTTACGCCACCACAACCGTGAATGATCTGACGCATGTCGAAGGCATGAAGTCTGTCGAAGCGGCGACTCAGGTGGCGCGCGTCCTTGCAGAATGGCGCACGGCGGGAGAGTCGGCTGGCGATATTTCGTTCTGGCGGCAACATGTCGAAGACTTTGACGCCACCAGCAGTTTCGCGCAGGTCGTCGCGGCGTTGCTGGATCGTAAGGATCATGTGGCCGCGATGGGACTTCTCATGCAGTGGCTCAGCCGCGCTGAAACTGTCCCGCTGGAGAACGGCCCCCATTCCATTCATCGCCTGCTGCATCGCTTGTTGCAGTGCATTTGCGATCAGCCGGAACCTGACAAACGCTGGAACAACCTGCGGCGCCTGTTTGCATTCATGGAAGCGAATGCCGGAGTGTGCTGGGAAATTCCTAGCCTGGGAGAATTTGCCGAACTCCACAAGAAAAAGCGAAAGGGCGGCAAAGAGGATCGCGACGATCTGGATCTGGAACATTTGTTCGATGCCGATGAGTCTACAGACAATCTGTTCGAAGCGGCATGGGAGAATGTCACTTACAATGATTCCACCGATGATGGCAATGCGTCCGATACCATGGACAGCGGGGCCGGACCCGGAACGACGGAATTCGAAATTCTCTACCGTCAGATTGAACCGCGTCTGAAGTTCCTGCATACGGTCGGATCGCTGTGGGGAATCGCCGCGGTGTGGGTTTCACGTTCCGCAGCGACTGCCGCTTCCACAACCACGACAGATGCGGCTCGCGAAGACCAGAAAGAACATCTCCGCGAATGGCTGGCCTCGATTCGCGGGCGACTGCATGGACTCAGCGAACTTGTCCGCGAAGTGCGCGACTATGAAATTGCCGTGCATGGTTCGGGCCTGGAAGGAAACATCGAATACGATATTCAGATGCAGTGCCGTTTGCTGCTGATGCAGAATGCCCTGTCCACCACGGTTGAGTTTCTGATGGCGGAGCGCCTGATTGGTGCTATCATCGCTGAAGAATCAGTCGGCGGCAGTGACAAAGATTCGTCGCTGGATCGTCAGTTATCCCGCATGTTCACTGCCGTGTTTGCGCAGGATGTGAATGCAGCGCAGAAATGTTTCCCGGCACTGTGCAAGGAACTCAAACGCCGTCCCCTGTTGTACGTGCCATTCGAAAACGGTGGTCAGCCGGCAGCCATTCTCAAAGCCAGAATGCTGCAGTCGGTGATCCGCGTGCTGCTCAGCCAGTTGCCGCGCCTGGGGATGCTGGAAGAGACGTTTGAGCTGCTGCAGACCGCGCTGCAGATGGAACGTACGCTGCGACCTTCGGGACAGGCCGTGACAGAATTCGATCGGCTGTTCCGAATCGGTTTAAGCAGTTCGGTGGAGTGCATTCTGCATTCGGCAGGTCGCTGGAAGTCTGAAGCCCCGCGTCGCGTGCAGACATTACTGAAGCGAATTCAGAAGCTGCTGGATTCGTATTCCGACCTGTGGACACGGCACAGTGGTTCCATGCGGCTGTCGATTGTGGAGGATCTGCATGATGATGAATTTGCGGCCGAGGTGAAGGAATTCATTGAGAAGTATGGCGATGACCTGTTTCATACCCGCATGTTAACGCTGGGCAATGCACGCGCCATCCTGCATCACGGTGCGGAATCGATGTTTGATGAACTGCAGGAAACGGTCGCCTTGACTCAAACTGTGCCACTGCTCGAAGATTTTGAATCCGGTGAGATGGATCGCGAAGACGCGGCGGAAATGGCGGAATTCGTGTACGAATGCGTCGTCGATAATTTCGATCGCTTT
>JANOUN010000733.1:0-3768 GCA_031416875.1 Planctomycetota bacterium
ATCGAAAATGGCCTACGAGAACGGCAGGCGTTCAGAAAGTTTTCGAAAACAAATTCAGACCAACGTTGAACAAGCGCAGCAACAGCGGGAACAGGAACGACGGAAATCTGGAGGTTCCCGGCCTTCCCAGGATCCGCGCGATTGATATTTCAAATTTCAAATTTCAAATCTGTGTGGTGTGTCGATAGCTCGGGGGACAAAAGGTTAAATGGTGCCGCAATCGACAAGAATCACGCTCGCAATGATCGTCAGTGATGGGCAGAATACGGCGTGTTGATTCACCCCGGCCTGCCCTGAAAATGCCTCCTCCCGGTTTTTCCATGCCTCGATCTCTTGACCGTCTCTCCGGAAATTCGCTGAGAGCGACGATGTTCGGTCTGCTCATTGTCTGCATGTTCTGTTCGCCGACGGTGTGCGGCGATGATGATTTGCAGGTGACGGAATCGGTAACCGAATCGATGGTTCCGTTTCTGAAGTCGTATTGCCTGGACTGTCATAACACCCAACAGGCGGAAGCCAAACTGGATTTGAGTGTCTATGCAGGCGCGTCAGATATCGCGGCTGGACATCAGACGTGGAACGAAGTGATCCATCGCCTGGAAGCGGGTGAAATGCCGCCAGCGGATCATTCTCCTCGCCCGTCGGCGGACCAGAGTTCCGAATTCGCGGATCAGATCAGGGCAATCTTGAAGGCTGAGGCGACTCGGAATGCGGGTGATCCTGGCAATGTGCCGATGCGCCGGCTGAGCAACGCGGAGTACAATTATACGATTCGCGATCTGACCGGAATCGATATTCGACCGACCCGCGAGTTTCCCGTCGATCCGGCCAACGAAGCGGGCTTCGATAATTCGGCGGAATCATTGACTCTGTCCCCCGCGCTGATGAACAAGTATCTGGCGGCGGCTCGCGAAGTTGTCCAGTATCTGGTGTTGAAGCCACACGGTTTTGACTTTGCACCGCACCCGGTGATGACGGATACGGATCGCGACAAGTACTGCGTGAATCGCATCGTCGATTTTTATCGCCGACAACCAACGAACTATGCGAACTACTTTTTCGCAGCCTGGCACGTTCGAGTCACCGGGGGAGATCCATCAACTGACGTGCCGGAGATGGCGGCAACGCAAAACGTCAGTCCCAAATACCTTGCAACCGTCTGGGACGTACTCACCGATACGCACGATGAAGCTGGTCCAATTCAGATCCTGCGAACTCTGTGGCGAGAATTGCCAGCGGACAGCAATCGTCAGCAGGAAGCCCGCGAAGGTTGTGAACGAATCGCCGCATTCGTCACCGCGCTGCGGGCGAAACTGGAGCCCCGCGTCGAGGGACTCAGCATCGACGGCATTCACAGCGGCGCGCAGTCGTTTGTGCTGTGGAAGAATGATCAATACGCCGCCAATCGACGTCGATTCAGTGCAAACGCCACGATTGATGTTCCGGAATTTCCGCCCGAAACGCCCGAAGAACAGGCGTTGCTGCTGCCGTCGGATGGGGAGCAGCGTAAGGCGTATTGGATGGCCTTGCAGCGATTTGCCAGCGTCTTTCCGGATGCGTTTTACATTTCCGAACGCGGCCGAGACTATGTCGGTGTGCCTCGGGAAAAGCAGGAGAAGGGGCGACTGCTCAGTGCGGGATTTCACAGCATGATGGGTTACTACCGGGATGATGCGCCGCTGTGTGATCTCATTCTGGACGACGCAGGGCAGCGTGAGCTGGACGGACTTTGGCAGGAACTGGATTTCATCACCTCGGCACCCATGCGGCAGTATCAGAGTTTCGTCTGGTTCGAGCGCACCGATTCACCGTTCATGCGGGACGCAGAATTTGACTTCGCTCGAGCGGAAGATCACGACGTCACATCCGAAATCATGATCCGTCGTCTGGCAGAAGTCTATCTGGCGAAGACCCGAAGCAATGATGGTGAGGGCACGGCGCTGAAGGCCGTGGAGAACTACTTCGCTTCAATGAATCGACAGATTCGCGGGGTCGAACATGCGCGCCTTGAAGCCGAAGCCAGCCATCTGACGGCGCTGGAAGAATTCGCGGCCCGTTGTTATCGCCGTCCGCTGTCAGCTGCTGAAGAGGTCGAACTGAGAACTTTTTATCACACGCTGCGCGACGACGATCAACTCACTCACGAAGAAGCGGTTCAGGATACGATCGTGTCGATGCTGATCTCGCCGTTATTCTTCTATCGCACCGATCTGGCAGGCTCTGCGTCTGAAACAATGGAATCGACTTCTGTTGACTCACGGCATCGCACGCCACTGACCGATCTGGAACTCGCCAGCCGACTCAGCTATTTCCTCTGGTCGAGCATGCCCGACGCGCAGTTGTTGAAACAGGCGAGCGAGGGACATCTTCATGAACCGGACGTGCTTCTCGCTGAAACACGCCGCATGCTGCAGGATCCTCGAGCACGTGCACTGGCTGTTGAGTTTGCCGGCAACTGGCTGGGGTTCCGCCGATTTGAAGAACACAACAGCGTGGATCGCAGCAGGTTTCCCCAGTTTACGGATGAACTTCGCGCGGCGATGTTTGAAGAACCCGTGAGGTTTCTGGAAGACATGATTCGTCATGACGGTTCAGTGCTGGATTGTCTGTATGCAGATTATGCGATCGTCAACGCGCCGCTGGCAAAGCACTACGGGATGGAGTTTCCATCCGGAGCTGATCCGTGGATTCGCGTGGAACAGGCCGGCACGTTTCGGCGCGGCGGGTTGATACCCATGTCGGTCTTCCTGACACAGAATTCTCCGGGCTTGCGGACCAGTCCTGTCAAACGAGGCTACTGGATGGTGCGACAATTGCTGGGAGAACATATTCCCGCACCACCGCCCAATGTGCCTGATCTCCCGGAAGATGAATCCAGTCTGGGTGAATTGACTCTTGCCGACGCGCTCGCCAAACATCGCGAACACGCCAGCTGTGCTGTGTGCCACAATCGCTTTGACGCGGTGGGCTTGATCTTCGAAAACTTCGGACCCGTGGGTGAACTGCGTTCCGTCGATCTCGGAAATCGACCCGTCCAGACGCTGGCGACTTTTCCCGACGGGACCACCGGCAGCAACCTCAATGATCTGCGGCGATATCTGAAAGAACACCGAGAGCAGGATTTTATCGATAACCTGTGCCGTAAATTGCTGGCCTTCGGACTTGGACGTACTTTGCTCTTATCTGACGATCTGCTTGTTGACGCGATGACTCAGAAGCTGCAAGATGATGAGTACAGATTTGGCAGCCTGATCGAATCCATCGTGACAAGTCCCCAATTCCTTGTGCGGCGGGCGGCTGAGCCTGCCCCATAGACAATTCTCCGGAGACTCGCATGCCCCAGAAGTTCAAACCTCGTACACCGCCTGCCCGCTGCGGCGTTCCAAGACGCACTGTGTTACATGGTGCGGGTGTTGCCATGTCGCTGCCATGGCTGGAATCCATTCCAGTATGGGGGCAGACTCTCGCAACGGAATCCGACAGCGGCGATGCAGGCAGCAGCACGACTCCCCAGCGCTTTGCAGCGCTGTTCATGGCCTGCGGCGTCAATCAGGATCACTGGTGGGCGAAGGGTTCAGGTCCGGACATGGAACTCAGTCGCTCGCTGGCTCCGATGGAATCGCTCAAGTCACGATGAAGCGTCCGGATAACGGACTTCCCGAAGACATTCGCGAACATATGAAACTGATGTGCGACGTCGTGGCCCTGGCCTTCCAGACGGACAAGACGCGTTTCGCGACACTTCTGTTGTGCCGCGACATTTCGGGC
>JANOUN010000734.1:0-6969 GCA_031416875.1 Planctomycetota bacterium
ACACCAAACACCAGCAGGACTAATGTGCCGCCAACGTAAACCAACAACTGCGCCGCACCAACAAAGTCAGCATTCGCCAGAAAGAATAACGCTGCCGTACTTCCCAATGAAATTACCAGCCAGAAGGCCATCCGCACGACAGTCTGACTGAACACGACCGCAATGGCACCCAGACATGTTGCCAGAGCAAACACGGTGAAGAGGAAGGATTCGCCGTTCACTGCACAACTCCTTCACCAATGTTCCCCGTGTCTCCGACGCGGGCCTGCGCCGCATCTAAATACCCCGCGTCGGAGACACGGGCAACACTATTGCCGTCGCGAGTCTCCTGCAACCCCTGAGCCGCTCGGTCACCGATCGGTGTCGTCCAGGTCGTTCGTCCCATTCCGGTCACCAGGATGAGTGGCCAAAGCGTTGCACCCAGAAACAGGAAGCAGCTGATCGGTATCAGATATTTCAGACAGGTTGTCATCACCTGGTCAATTCGAAGTCGAGGCAATGTCCACCGCAACCAGACCTGGACGAACACTCCAAAGCTGGCCTTGGCCGCAAACACACCTGCACCGATCACATTTGCAAGATAGCCAACCGCCGCAGAACCCGCAGTGCCGTCGATACTGGCACTGCGAGCCGCATATAAAGCATTATCAATGGGAGCAAGGCCTGTGTTCCATCCGCCCATAAACAGCACCGAAGCAATGCCGCAGACCGCAAACATGCTGGCGTATTCACCCATGAAGAAAAACGACCACCGCATTCCGCTGTATTCAGTGTGAAAACCACCCACAAGCTCACTCTCGGCCTCGGCAAGGTCAAACGGAGCTCGTTTGCAACTGGCCGTCGCGACCACGAAATACACAAAGAACGCGATAAATGTGAATGGATCGTGGAACATGAACCAATTCGTGAACCACCCACGCTGCATTCCGCCAACTTCGCCAAGATTCAACGACCCGGCGGCAATCACGGGCACCAACGCACAAATGGCAAGCGGAATTTCGTAACTCACCATTTGAGCCGCTTCACGCATCCCGCCGAACAACGACCATTTTGATCCGCTGGAATAGCCAGCCATAATGATCCCGAACACTTCCAGCGACAGAATCGCCAGGATAATGAACAACCCGCAGTCTGCCGCAACCGCCACCCAGCCATGACTGAAAGGCAATACCATAAACGCAGCAAACGACGATACGCAGACGATATAGGGAGCCGAACGGAACAGCATGGAATCCGCTGCGGTCGGGCACAGGTCTTCTTTTTGAACCAGCTTAATACCGTCCGCAAGCGACTGTAGCCAGCCAAAGAGTCCACCAACGCGAGTCGGGCCGAGACGGTCCTGAATTCGACCCGAAACTTTCCGTTCCAGCCAGATAAAGGCGAACGGAGAAAGCGCGAAGACATGAACAAGCAGCACCGCATGGATGACGGCGGCGATCACATATTGCCATCCACCGAATCCCTGAAAGAAATCGGCGATGGATTGAGCGGCGAACATCATGGATCACACACCCGCAAACAGGTCCAACAGTTCATGTCAGAATATGGCAGGCACGAACGTCGCACCTGTCCTGACGGCAACTGTGATCAATATCGTCACTGTGATTAGAGTCATGCAATCACTGTCGCGACGATCGCTCCCACGGAGGCGGCGAAACTATGACAAAACAGATTTCTCTCTGCAACCTACTGCAAACCGCTTTCGTATGGCCGGGGTTCGTTCCACCCCGTGAGACGAACCCGTCAAAGCTTTCCCGTCGTTGGGAACAACACACCATTGTCCCTACAATGATGACAACCGTGAATAAGGACAAAAGTGCAGAGCCGTCATGGTGGAAATGACGATGTCAGCTAAGGTCCGAAAAGAACTGTAGTTTTTTCCGGCGATCTCTTGTAAGAATACCGTTTCCGAACGGTTTCCAGCTGTCGTCGTCATCGTTCAGCCCCCCTCTGCACGGTGACGGCGATTTTCTTCAGAACGAATTTATGACGCGCCGCAAACGTCCTCCCGAAGGCCGTTCGTTTGCAGTCTCAACCTTTCGAGATCCTGCAAGCTGGCTACCCGGTTTTATTACGTATCTCGATGCCGAATGCGGCATGGCGCAAAACACATTGTCTGCGTATGGTCGCGATCTTGAACGATTCTTCGCCTGGAATCGCGACACCGGCAAAGTCGGAATTCACGACATCGGCGTCCCGACGATCACTGCATTCCTTGACTACCTGCAGAAGCTGGGACTTGCCGCCAGCAGCGTCGGACGCAATCTTGTCGCTGTGCGAATGTTTTTCCGCTTTCTGATGCTGGAAGGTGTCGTTGCGGAAAGTACGGTTGACCTTGTGAGTTCGCCGAAACTCTGGGAACGTCTGCCTAAGGTGCTCAGCCCGGAAATGGTCGATGCATTGCTGACATCACCGATCGGTCCCATCGATCGTTACTACCTTCGCGACCGTGCGCTGTTGGCTGTGATGTATGCAACTGGTTGCCGTGTTTCGGAAGTCGTCGGGCTGAAACAGCAGGACGTGCAGTTGGCTGAAAACTATTGCCGCTGCACAGGCAAAGGCAACAAGCAACGCCTCGTCTCATTGAATCCTGTGGCGACAGATGCCATTCAAAAATACCTCGACCTGGAACGCCCGGACCTCGTGACGGTGGCTGGTTCGGACAGCGGGCATCTGTTTCTGACACGCAGCGGGAGGATCATGAATCGTGAATCGGTCTGGGCACTGGTGCAGCGGTACGCAGCTCGGATCGGATGCGCAAAGGAAGTCAGCCCTCATACGTTACGGCACAGTTTTGCCACACATTTACTCGCAGGCGGTGCGGATATCCGAGCACTCCAGGAAATGCTGGGGCACTCGAGTATCCGCACCACGCAGGTTTATACGCACGTCGAACACAGCCGACTGAAGTCCGTCCACAAGCAATGCCACCCGCGCGGTTGAGACTTGCCAACGGGTTCGCGGCAACTGAGGCGCACCCGAGTCGCGGGATGCATTGTACCGCGCACGGGAAACATTAACACAATTGGACACGGTGCGCGTCGGCGTTTTCAGAGACTGGCACGGGCCTTTCACGCCAATGTCGGGTGTTCCGCCTCGTTGTTCTCGGCGACTTTGGTCATTCGGTTGTCCCCATTCGGTTGTGCAATTCATGCGACGAAGTGGCACAACCGAATGAAGGACAACCGAATGAAACGCACGGGCTTGGAAAAGGGGTCAGAAACCAATAGTGCGCAGCACCCTTCGGGCCATTTGGCTATTGGTTCCTGACCCCTTTTCCAAGCCTTCAGGAATTCGAAAACGTGTCACTAACGGCTGCATGAGGTATAAGCGGAGCGCAACGCTCCACTTGCGAAAGCGTAAGAAAATGGTGTGTTTCGCTGTCGCTCCACACACCCTACTTTGCATCGACTCCTGAACGGAATCGGAACAGACTGCCGAATGGTGTGGTAAAGTAGAGGTCGCCCTTCTCGTCTTCGCCGAAACTCATCACTGGCAGCTTGTCCCCCGTCAATGAGTAATTCGCCACGACTTTGCCCGCCGCTTCGTCGTATTCCAGCGCCCACAGCAGACCGGAGACATAGTCAGCATAAATGTACTTGCCGACCAGTTCTGGCACGCGAGTACCTCGATAGACAGAACCGCCGGTAATCGACTTCCCGATGTCGTGATGGTATTCCAGGATCGGGTCAATCAGATCCGGACGGTCTGCATCGTTGCCGTCCGGTCGGAACCAGTGTTTCGCCTCACGAATGTTCCAACCGTAGTTTCCGCCAGCCTTGATAATGTCGATTTCTTCCCACAGATTCTGACCCACGTCACCGGCCCACAGAGTTCCGGTCTTGTGATCGAATGCCATCCGCCAGACATTGCGCAGTCCATAGGCGTAAATCTCTTCGCGAACGGGAACCATTTTCCCGCGTGGACCAGCAGGAACGGTCTTGCCGACGAAGGGATTGTCTTTCGGGATGCTGTAGTTATTGCCGCCGGACTTGTGATCAATATCGATCCGCAGAATCGACCCCAGCAGCGTTGTCAGGTTCTGGCCATTTCCGTGCGGATCATTGGCGCTTCCGCCATCACCGAGCGCGATGTAAAGGAATCCGTCGCTGCCAAACACAATTGTACCTCCGTTGTGATTCCAAAACGGCTGTGGCACGCGAAGAATCACTTCCTCCGACGCCGGATCTGCGACGTTGGGATTGTCCTTTGACACGCGAAACCTGGAAATCTTTGACAAGGGATCCGCTTCCGTTGACGTGTAATAGACAAAGAATTCGCCGTTCTGCTTGAACTTTGGATGAAAGGCAAAGCCCAGCAGACCTTCTTCGTTCTTATCGTCCGCGTAAACACAACGCTCTTCGATGTCCAGAAACACGGTTGCTTCTTCGGCTTCCTGATCGTTCTTGAATACCTTGATGATTCCTTCCTGTTCCGCCACAAACACACGATTGCTGCCGTCACCAGCGTGTGTCACTACGATCGGACGCTTGAATTCCAGATTGGAAAACGCGCGTTCGGTACTCACCGCCAAAGGCGTGTCGGCAACCGGCTCACCCGCGATCACAGCCGCGCCTTGCAAACAGGTCGCCTGTACCAGAATTCCGAAAATCATCTTCGCCAGAACTCGCCTCACAGCGCTCTCCTCTTTAGGTATCGTTTGATCAAAAACAATGCTGCCACATTGTAGACATGTGCAGCACGGGAGGAAGTCAACGCGAGTCATCCATGGAAAAGTCGAACACCACCGCCCGATGATCCGCGATCAAATCGGCAACCCACCAGTGCCGCGCTGACATTGTGAGTATCGAACATGCCGCCACAAGTCCCGCCAACCAATCAACTCGCCGCCGCCAGTAACCGGCGGGCTTTCCTTCAACTTGTGACACTGGATTCTCCGGGTTCGATTTTCAACCGTTCAACTTCCACTCAAGCAATACCAGAAAAGCAGAGCTGCGGGAAACGGGCTTCAACGAGAGTTTCAGTTCTTTCAACTGTGCAGGTCGCAAGGGCGCTGAAGACATTGGTACGGTGATTTGTACAAGCAATCCTGTTGCTGCCGGATAGTCTCACGAAGAAACGTCGAATACAGCAAATACGCAGTGTGGAAAACTACCAGTCATATTCTTTCATTTCAATGACTGAAATAGTTGCATTATCATTCACATACTGTCATATTGCGTGACCAACTATGCTTCGCAGTGGCGGAAATTCGATGATTGTGGATGAACGTCGAGCAAAAATACTGAAAATTGCCGAAGAATCAGGGTTTGTTTCGCTTCACAGGCTTGTGACGGAAGTTGAAGCAAGCGAGTCAACGATTCGACGGGATTTGGAGTTTCTTGACGCAGTAGGCCAGATTCAGCGGACTCGTGGCGGTGCGTCGTTTCTTGGGGATTCACTTTCTGACTTTGATGCTCGGAAAAACCGGGCTTCTCTTGAAAAACAACTGATTGCCCGTCGTACGGCGGAACTGATTTCTTCTGGCGAAACTGTGTTGCTCGATGGTGGGACAACGACACTGGAAGTTGCACGTTATTTAACCGGCAAGTCCCTGCAGATCCTGACCAATTCTTTGCCCATCGCATCGTTATTGATGAATCGTCCTGAAGTCGAACTGATTTTCATTGGCGGTTACGTCTATCCCAGGACCGGAGTTGCCCTGGGAGAGCAGGCGGTGGAAGCTTTGCGGAAAATGCACGCTGGTCGGTTAGTAATGAGTACAGGTGGGATAACGGCGGAAGGTCTTTTCAATAGTAACGCCCTGTTGGTCGATACAGAACGTCAGATGATCCGAGCTGCCGATCGAGTGACCCTGGTGGCGGACAGCAGCAAGTTCGGGCAGCGAGCTTTGTCGATGCTGTGTCCGCTGACGGATGTGCATGAAATTGTGACGGACGATGGAGTGTCCGATGAATGGCGGGCTGTGATGGAATCCGCCAATGTTCGCATGGAGGTTGTTACGAGGTAGTTTTCAGTGTTCAGTTTTCAGGATTCAGTGAATCGCATTGGATGACTTTGCTGAACACTGAAAACCGAAAACTGAAAACCGGAGCGAAGCGACAATGACAGCAACATTGAATCCTGCAGACGTCGAACGAGTCGTTCGCGATGTGCTCAATCGGCACCTGGGATCACGATCCGGTGGCACCGGTCCTCAAAGGTCAGGTGTTGAAATTCCCGTGCTGCGTTCCGCGCCGGTACCCGCAATGGCCGCGCAGAATCCAGCAGCGTCGGCAGGCAAGCGAAATCCTCTGGTCGTCAACATTTCAGCCCGTCATGTGCATCTGACTCAGGAGCACGTCGAAATCCTGTTCGGGCAAGGTGCAACGCTCACGCCGGAAAAGGATCTGTATCAGGACGGCTACTATGCCGCAAAAGAAACAGTCGCTGTTGTGGGCCCGCGTCGCCGGATGCTGCCAAACGTGCGAGTTCTCGGGCCGTGCCGCGAAGATTCGCAGGTCGAACTGGCGTTTACCGACGGCATTTCCCTGGGGATCGACCTGCCCGTGCGGATCAGTGGCAACGTCAAAGGTACTCCGGGCTGCGTGCTGATGGGGCCTCATGGAGTCGTCGATCTGAAGCAGGGTGTGATTCGGGCCATGCGGCATGTTCACATGGGGCCGGATGACCTGGCTTACTATGGCGTGGCGAACGGCGATCTCGTCCATCTGCGAATTGAATCACCCGGATGCACGACCGTTCTTGAAGACCTCGCGGTACGAGCCGCCAAGGGCATTAAGCTGGAAGTTCATCTGGACACAGACGAAGGCAACGCCTGCAACCTTGAGAATGCCGTGAAGGTCGAATTGGTGAAGCCGGAACGGTGTCAGTGTAAGCACTGACAGTTTCCAGTCTTCAGTTTTCAGTGTTCAGCAATCGCAGGCAACACTCTGAAGACTGAAAACTGAAAACTGAAAACTGCGTCACTCGGAGAGTGGCGTTCCTTTGTTGCCGATCGCGTTTCAG
>JANOUN010000735.1:0-2000 GCA_031416875.1 Planctomycetota bacterium
GGTCATTTTGACTGCTTTAGTCTCGGATCGCTGACCACATACTGCAAGCGATGGCAGATCAGAAATCAGGATTCGCAGTTCTGAATCTGATTTACAGCCGAACCAGTCCTTGTGAAATCGAATGCGAACAGAGCGTCACCCGTCTACGAGGCCGTCACGTAGAGCTTTTGTTGCTTCGATGATTAAGCAAGTCTCGAAGTTCCTCGACGGTGGGGAATGGCGAACGGTGCAGCATGCGGTGGCAGTTGGAGCAGACGATTGCCAACTGAATCAACGTGATGGTCGATTCTTCGATGAGCGTGTGAATTGGCGTTCTGTGATGACACTCGGCGAAGCCTTTGCCGATCTCGCCGTAGGTCTCGCAGAAGTCGAAATCACACACTTCACATTGCAAGCAGCCAGTTTCGGCCAGCACAAGAGCCTTCTTTTGTCGGATGGCTTTTGTATTTCGCTCGATTTCCTGGTGAATCCGCAGTTTTCGTTGTCCTTCTCGAAACTCCTCTTCGGGATCGACCTGCGGAACCGGTTTCGGAGACTGATTCGAAATGCCGAGCGTCACTACAGGCTTTGCGACCTGTGACGTCGGGATAGGAATGTTGTGTTTCTTCCGGGAATGCCTTGATGCACAGGCAATCCAGTCAAACACGGCTTCTGGAAAGTCGCTGTCGCTGAATGCACGTTTCCCCATATCGCGGTCGGTCTCGTTGCGGTGATATGCAGACTTGAACGGCCTGTCGTCGCCGATCAGGTCATTTCCAGGATCTAAATGCAGGTAAAGATCGATCGAACCGTTTGCCTTCGCTACAATTCTCGCCATGCAGGCGTTGCTCTTCCCGTTGCCGCGAATCCAGCCAACGCGCACTTCCCGGCCTTTGTTCATGTTGACCGTATAAATCTCCGCTCCATGCTTACAGAGGTCTGAGCGTGGGTCTGATTGAAGTCGATCCACGAGAGTCTTTGATGATGCGTTCCAGTTTTCGAACATTGGCTTGCTTTCTCGATGTGGATATCAATGAATCGCAGGGTCAATCATCAAAGCGATTCAAGGACGGCGAGTCATCTCACAAGTGACTTATTAACGATCGTGTCAGGATAAGTGATAGTGAAACCGTTGGGTGCGGTTATGGTAATCGTATCAACAGAACAGTCTGGCCCCGGAGCTGGAAGCCACAAGTAGCTTCTCAGCCATTTTGCAGCATCCGAGAGCGAATTGCATTTGACAATCGCCTTCTTAAAAAGGCGTTCGTCAACGCAGGGGAATGTTCTTGGCAAGCGAGATGTTCCGCAGAATCCGCAGCAAACCAACAGGCTATCGTATGCAATGACTGCGGTCCTGATTCCGAATGCCCGTTCGACAACGTCTGCACTATTCTGATCAAGAGCATTATTATGTTTCGGCAATTGGTTCTCGATGCTCTTTCTCGCTGTCTGCTCTCCTCGATTCAGCACTTCCATCAGGTCTGCAGTCTGAATCATCGCCTTGAGTTCGGCAGTCAGCAAGAATTTCTCGTCCGGAGACCAAACAACCAGATCCAGATCGGTTGAGCCATCCCTCAGACGTAGGCCAGTTTTCGCCCGGTAGCCAATGTTCTCAAGCCAGGAAGCCAATTCTTGTGCCATTGCCGTCGCAAACTCACTACTGCAATCGTAAGCGTCCGGGGAACCCATTCGTTCCAACGGCGTTCCGGTTCACCGATCCGCTGCGGGGCGGAGGTCAGCGGCGGCGATTTTGTCGCGGCGTTTTTGGCGATCGTCGCGTTTGCGGTTGGCCACCTGGCGTGCCTCTTCGATTCGATGCACCAGCACGTGTTTCGGATGAGCCGCAGCCCAGTGGTCCGGCAGCATCGCGGTCATGGCTTCACCCGGCAGTTGATTGGCCAGCGACATTCCGAGTTCACGAAACTCGATCCCGGTGAGATCCGTTGCCTCCGTAAAGTCCGGCACATCGACTCCGCATGCGGCGCACAAAGATGGGTTCACCGACAAATTAAGTGCGCGTC
>JANOUN010000736.1:0-4648 GCA_031416875.1 Planctomycetota bacterium
GGCTAGCGGGGTTTTGATTTAATACCAACCCGAAGCGCCAGCGAGGCAAAAACGGCTGAATTCCTCGCTGGCGCTTCGGGTTGGTATGACCATGAGCCCCAAAAATCACTAAATCAACAGACCGCTAGCGCCGTGCCGCTCGCGGGAAAAGGCTAAAGTCCTCGCTTCGTCGGACTTTACAGTTTGGCGTCACTGGCTGATGTTTTCCTCCTCCCCGAGCTGCCTCATTTCCCCCCAACCGGAGCTCCTCATGAAGTCGCTGATTTGTTTGCTGCTGGCATCGTCGTTTTTGCTGGCCTCACGCACCGGTTTGCAGGCACAGGATTCGAGCGACTCGGAGTTTGCCCCGCTTCAGGCGCAGTATGAAAAATCGCAGGCAGCGGTGTTGCAGAAGTATTGTCTGGGTTGTCATTCCGCTGCTGAAAAGCAGGGTGAACTGGATCTGGAGCAGTTTCATTCGGTCGCCGATATGCGTGGCAACGTTGTGCCGTGGCAGCGCGTCGTCGAGATGATGGATGATGGCGAGATGCCGCCGAAGGATGCGGAGTTTCAGCCCACGAAAACCGAACACACGGCCCTGCGAAACTGGGTCCGAAGTGTGCTCGATGCCGACGCGAAAGCCAACGCAGGCGATCCGGGGCCGGTGGTCCTGCGACGCCTGAACAACGCAGAATTCACCTACACCGTCCAGGACCTCACCGGTGTTCCGCTGGAGCCCGCGCGCGAGTTCCCGGTCGACAGTGCGGCGGGAGAAGGATTTACGAATGTCGGCAATGCACTTGTCATGTCGCCGGCGCTGGTGCAGAAATATCTGGATGCGGGAAAAGACATCGCCAGTCATGCGATGCTGCTGCCGCACGGGATTGAGTTTTCTCCAAAGACGACATCGAGAGACTGGACGAATCAGCGGCTGGACGAAATTCGTCAGTTCTACGCGCGCTACTCCGACAGCGGTGGCGCGACAGCCGTCAATCTGCAGGGCATTCAGTTTGAAACCAACGGCGGCGGACGACTGCCGCTGGAACTGTATCTGCGAACGACTCTCATCGAACGCGACGCACTGCATGCCGGTTCAAAGACCATCGCCGAAGTGGCTCGCGAACATGGACTCAATGAAAAATATCTGACCACACTGTGGACAGCATTGAACGACACGCAGCCATCGCTCGTGCTCGACATGATCCGCGCACAGTGGCGTGATGCGAAACCGGACGGCGTACCGGCTCTCGCCGCCGCGATTGTGCAATGGCAGCAGGCTTTGTGGCGATTCACCACCATCGGACATATCGGCAAACGGGATGGTCCGAAGGCGTGGCAGGTTCCCGTCCAACCGCTCGCCGCGAGACAGGAAATCCGCGTGAAACTTCCCGCACCACAGGATGGAAAAAACATCACGCTGTTTCTGGCGACGTCCGATGCATCTGATGGAAATGAACACGACATCGCGGTGTGGGAAAATCCACGCTTTGTGGCGGCAGGTCAGCCGGATCTGCTGCTGCGAGATGTGCGCCATGCCGTTGCCACGTTGTCGGCTCATCGCGAACAAGTCCTGAGCAGTGCGGCGGCATGTCTGAATGCCGCTGCGGAAGCAGGCGCGTCGGCTGATGCGGCGACGAAAGACGAACTTGCGGCTAAGCACAACGTCGAGCGGACCGTCCTCGCGGCCTGGTTTGCTTACCTGGGAATCGGTGCCGGTGAAGCAAGAATCGATTCGTACATCACGCAGAAGATGGAACGAGCGGAAAACTACGAGTTCGTCAAAGGCTGGATCGGGCCGGATGCGCTGAGCGTCATTGCGAATTCATCCGATGATCTTGTGCGAGTCCCAGGCGACATGGCGCCGCACAGTGTGGGTGTTCATCCCACGCCGAAACTGCGAGTGGCAGTCGGCTGGCGAAGTCCGATCACGGGTGCGGTGAACGTGACTGGGCGCGTCCAGCGGGCTCACATTGGCTGCGGTAATGGAGTTACCTGGCTGGTGGAGCTGCGTCGCGGGAATACTCGACAACGTCTGGCGGCTGGCACCGCAGGCGGGGCGGAAGAACATAAGTTCGGTCCGTTTGAGAATCTTGTGGTGCAGCCGGGTGATTTGTTGGCGCTGGTCGTCGGGCCGCGTGATGGAGAACATTCGTGTGACATGACGGCGATTGATTTAACGGTGACGTCGAAGGATGATGTTGCGGCAGGTTGGGACCTCGCCAAAGACATCTCGCCCGATATCCTTGTCGGCAACCCGCACCCGGATCGACACGGCAACACCGGCGTCTGGCATTTCTACAGTGAGCCGGATGCTGGTGGCGGTGCGGATTCGATTGTCCCTGCCGGTTCGCTGATCGCTCAATGGCAGGTCGCGCAGGATGCTGAATCCCGGAAACAGCTGGCTGCGAAACTTCAGACTCTGTTGACGAATGGTATCGGCGACATCGCTGCCGACGCGCCGGACGCCGTCCTGCATCGCCAGTTGACATCGCTCAACGGGCCGCTGTTTGCTGTCGTGCGAAAAGAGCTGCTGTCGCAGAAAACGGATACCGCTGATGGATCCGGAACAGACTTCGGTCTCGATCCGGCCATGTTCGGCAAGCATCCGAGCGGCGCAGCGATCGATGCGGCAAACCTGTGCGTGCAGGCCCCGTCGGTGCTCGAGTTCAGTGTCCCCGCCGATTTTGTTGCAGGCTGCGAATTTGTGGCAACGGGTGCCCTCGATCCAACAACGGGCTCAGAAGGTACTGTGCAGCTGCAAGTGCTGACGGCAAAGCCCGAGAGACTTTCCAGCCTTGCCGCGAGTTCCACAAGCGCTAACGGAGGCAAGTCCACATGGTCCGACGGTGACAAGCCAGTCAGCTATGACACGCCAATCCTGGTTGCTGACAACAGTGCGTCCCGCGCACGACTGCTCGCTCACTTCGATGAATTCCGCAATTTGTTTCCTGCTGCGTTGTGTTACACCAAGATTGTTCCCGTCGATGAAGTCGTCACGCTGACATTATATTATCGCGAAGACGACCACCTGCAGCGGCTCATGCTGAATGACGCAGAAACTGCAGAACTCGATCGACTGTGGGAGGACATGCACTTCGTCAGTCAGGACCCGCTGGCACTTGTCGATGCGTACGATCAGCTCTGGCAGTTTGCCACTCAGGACGCCGATCCCAGTGCGTTCACGCCGATGCACGAGGGCATCCTGCAGCGTGCGGATGAGTTCCGGAAACTGCTGAAAGATACGGAGCCCGTGCATGTGCAGGTCGTGCTGGATTTTGCGAACCGAGCCTGGCGTCGCCCGTTATCAGATTCTGAAGGCAAACAACTGACGCAGCTGTATCATAAACTGCGTGAGCAGGAACTTTCGCACGATGCTGCGATTCGGATGTTGCTGGCCCGTGTGTTCGTGACGTCGGCGTTTCTCTATCGCGGCGAGCATGCTCAGCCCGGAACGGCGGCCACGCCGGTGAGTGACTTTGAACTGGCGAATCGATTGAGCTACTTTCTGTGGTCATCAATGCCCGATCAGGAATTGCGCGACGTCGCCGCCGCCGGAACATTGCACCAGCCCGAGATTCTGCGCTCGCAAACGCTGCGGATGATGGCAGACCCGAAAACTCGTCGCATGGCAATTGAATTTGGATGCCAGTGGCTTCACATTCGCGACTTTGATCAGCTGGATGAAAAGAGCGAACAGCATTATCCTGAGTTCAAAGAACTTCGAGGGGCGATGTACGAAGAGGCCATTCGCTTCTTCGAAGATATGTTTCGCAATGATGGCTCGGTATTGGATCTGCTCGACGCTGATCACACGTTCGTGAACGCTCAGCTGGCTCAGTTCTACGGAATTTTCGGTCTGGAAGGTGACGGCTGGCAGCGCGTCAATGGCACCAAAGGCGTGTCGCGCGGCGGCATTCTGACAATGGCCGCGACGCTCTCGAAGCAGTCTGGAGCATCTCGTACGAGTCCCATTCTGCGCGGCAACTGGGTCTCGGAATTTCTGCTTGGTGAAAAGCTGCCACGACCTCCGAAGGGCGTGCCAGTGTTGCCCGAAGAAGTGCCGGCGGATCTGACCGAGCGTCAGCTCACGGAACTTCACAGCAGCGATCCGGCGTGCGTGAAATGTCATCAGCGGATCGATATCTTTGGGTACTCACTGGAGAAGTTCGACACGATCGGTCGTCTCCGCGCCAAGGACACGTTTGGCCACGAGATTGACGCCAATGCGGTGCTTCCCGATGGAACAGCCATCAACGGTGTCGATGGCCTCCGTGACTATCTGCTCAACACCCGCCGCGACTCCTTCCTGCGCACCTTCTGCCGTCGGCTGCTCGGCTATGCCCTGGGCCGGGCGATCCAGCTTTCCGACGAACCGCTGATTGAAGAAATGATGAGCCAACTCAAAGTCCACGAGTATCGTTTTTCCGTCGCTCTGGAAACCATCACCCTCAGCCCCCAGTTCCAGATGATCCGCGGTATCGACGCCGCACGAACAACTGCGTCGGCGGAACATTAACGACTCTCCGCCAATCCTGTTGAAAATGTAGCAGGACCTCGCCGAGGTCCGATGACTTATCTTCAGACGACGTCGCTGCAGACGGACCTCGGCGAGGTCCTGCTACTTTGAAGGCCAGCAGCCGTTTCACTCCCCGATGATTTTTACGAGCAC
>JANOUN010000737.1:0-3284 GCA_031416875.1 Planctomycetota bacterium
CAACTTTCGTAAGAAACTTCCTGCCGCTCGTCAAACTGCCGCATTTGCCATGTGACGCTAGAATCCTGTGGCGGTTGTTTTGCCTCGCTCGCGAATGATCCATCCGCCCTTGCCGGGAATTTCGGCGGTTTCGACAAATCCATTCGGCCACGTAATTTCTAAATTCAACGCCATCGTTGGAATGCCGCCAATGTGGATCTCGTTCGCGGACGCTGCCTGAAAACTGCCACCGCCGATCAATTGTGCTTCCGTGTGCAGCAGACTTCCTGAAACCCGGATTCGTGCACCGATTGGCGTCCGACTTGACGATGTCCCAATCAGTCGCAACGAGACGGAATCTCCGCAACTTGTTTCGTTCTTCAGGATCACCGAGGGAACCAGTTGATGCGAGATGACGGCGTCCAGGCGGCCATCGCGGTCAAGGTCACCCATGGCCACACCGCGTCCCAGAGTTGGCTTCTGAAAGTAGGCACCAGCGCCACCCGAGGCATCGCGAAATGTACCGTTTTGCTGATTCTCAAACACCTGAGGAAGCATTTCAAAGGGCTGGCTGGCCTTCATCCATGTGCGATCATCCACATGTCCATTCGCAATGAAAAGATCCTTCCATCCGTTGTTGTCCACATCCATCGCCACGACACCAAAGCCCAGAACACTGCGGCTCGGCGGTCCCAGAAGAGACTGACGGGTTGCGTCTTCGAACATCAAACTGGCTCCTTCAGTGCGATTCAAATACAGCGTGTTCGTGTCGCCGAAGAAGTGTGTCAGGAAAATATCCAGCGCTCCGTTTCGATCAAAGTCCGCCGCCACGACTCCCATACTCGCCTGCGCGTAGCCTTGTTCATTCAGCGCCACATTCGCGACTGTGGCTTCGTCATGCAATCGGATTCCCTGGACAAGTCCATTGACGGGTTCCGACTGTTCAACCGTCAGCAGGTAATTTGGTTCCCCATCATTGGCCACATAAATCTCCGGACGAGCGTCTCCGCCAAAGTCACAGATGACAACTCCAAGTCCCTTGCCAGGGAGTTCGTGCAATCCCGCTTCGGAAGACGCGTTGATGTAACCTCCGGCTCTGTCCGAAAGAAAAAGTGTGTCGGGGACACCGTTAAAGATTGCGGGAGAACATCCGACGTAGCCATCGGGACTATTGGGTTCCGGGCACAGCGTGGGATTTGTGTCGGACTCGTCAAGGTAATTGGCAACATAGAGATCAAGGCAGGCATCACCATTGAGATCCGCAAAGGCGGCACTGGAGCCCCAGACGCCGGTGAGAGTACCGTTGTCAGAGGCCACCTCAGAAAATGTCCCGTCACCATGATTGATCCAAAACTGATTGCCGCCATACGCTGTCAGATACAGATCTTCAAAACCATCATCATTAGCATCTGCCACAGCGCAGCCGTAACAAAAGCCGAATTGACGTAAGGCGGATGCTTCGCTGCAGTCCTGGAACGTCATCGCACGGAGATTGCGAAACAGCTTCCCCGGCGTCTCTCGGGTGTCCTGCCTGACCGGCAATCGGCAGCCATTACTCATGAAAATGTCCGGCGCGCCATCCTGATCAAAGTCGAACACGGCAGCTCCACCGCCATTGACTTCCAGAATGCGATGCTGTCCTGCCATGTCGTCGTAACGCTGGAAATTAAATCCCGATTCTTTACCGAGTTCGCGAAATTGAAATGACGTTTCGGCTTTCGCGACGGTGCCGCGATCCTCTGCAGCAGATGTGACATCATCCGCAATGTCTTTCACGGGTGGTGAATGGACGTTTGCAGGCGAATCGACGGACGCAGGTTGTTGTGAACAGCCGGCAATTGAACACACCACGAACAGGCCGAAATATTTCGCGTGGTTGTGGATGGCACTTTCAGTGTCGTCTTTCGCTCCGCGAAAGAACACTGCTTTCGCGGAGCGAAAGGCGACATTGGCAACCACGAGCGTTATGTAGAGCCCGGCAGCTTTGCTGCGCCATTGCAATTCTTTGAACATTAACGGGCTCCTCGTTCCATCTGTTCGGCGAGGTACTCAAACGATTCCGCGGCATCGAGCATTTGTATCGTCCTCGCATCCTGTGCAAGTGCCCTCGCGGCGGTCGCCGATGTGTTATCCACCGCGGACAGATTCACGCGAATCCGCGCCAGGGTCAGCGAGCGCTGCTGGATGGCTTTTCGTTCGTCGGTTTTTCCCAGACCATTGAGGGCTTTCGCCAGTCCCATATGACAGGCAGGATTCGCGGGATCGGCCTTGAGGACCTGTCGAAAGTATGTCTCTGCTGTGGTCCAGTCCTGCGAATGGACAGCAAACTCGGCCCGCAACTGTGTCAACAGCCAGGGCTCGTCATCCCGATGTGCCGGTGCCGCAGAAAGGACGGTCTCAAACTGTTCCCAGCTCGCCTGTTCATAGAGACTTTCCAGAGACGCCGCAATGACGGCCACATCGCCGGGGTACTGCGTTCGCAGGGATTTCAGCACTTGACCGGCAGCATCAGGTTTTCCTTCGCCGACCAGATATCGAGCCTGAGCAATCAGCAACAGACGACTGGCTGGAGTCTGTTCCAGAAACTCGCGTAAGCGACTGCTTCCCAATGTCGATTGCCAGATGAGCAAAGTGGGAAAGTAGAATTGTTTCGCGTCATACGCATCAAACTGACGCTCCTGGATCATCTGGTGCAGAAGCTCTTTTCGGTCTTCGAATCGAAGTTCAACCGCCAGCAGAAAGACCAGCCAGTCGCGCGCCAGTCTGACGTGTTCCTGAGGATACGCTGGATTTGCTTCTGCCAGGTGCAGAAAGGCTCGAAAGCTGGCTTCTGCCTGTTCGGCATGGTTGCTCCGCAGCAGAACCTGCGCTTCCTGAAGCCGAGCACTCGCACCGTACCGTTTGTGCTCCGAAGGAACCCGCGCGAAGCAATCGATGGCCACTTCCGGCTCATCGTTGCGGACCGCTGTCTCCGCCAGCGTCATCATCACATCCGCTTCGTTCGGCTCACGATGAAACAAGTCGATAAACTCACGTTCCGCCTCTTCGTATGCCATCAGCGACACACCTGCCGGCAATGTCACCGGATCTTCCGGCCAACAAGACACGCCAAGGACAAGTACGCTGACCGTCAACATGAGTCCGCACGCCACCCATTTCATTCGGCCGGAGCTGAGCCCAGGCCTGAAATCTGGCTGCGTCGATTTGTTGTCAGTAACGCTCATGAGTTCTTCCCGCCTGATCCGCCGCCACGCGACACCGGTCTGTTGATTTAATGCTGATCATTAGCCGAAAGGCGCTAGCGG
>JANOUN010000738.1:0-3144 GCA_031416875.1 Planctomycetota bacterium
CACAAGAACTCGCGAAATTCCCGCTTCGCGGGCCAGCAGTTCAGCAACCCCGACGCCCTGAATGGTTTTGCCGAGCCCCATGTCGTCAGCCCGAATCGCGCGTCCGGCACCGGCCGCAAAGGCAACGCCGTCCATCTGATACGGCAGCAGTTCGACCTTGAGCAGCGACGTGCGCAATGCGTGCTGCTGTGGGTCTTTGCGGATTTTATCCACCAGATTCCTGATGCGCTGACGATGCAGCTGCCGCTGGATGAATTCTTCGGCGTCCGGATAAATGACGACAGATTCTCCGAGACCTTCCAGTTTGTCGATTCGGCGAACCAGATCATTGATGTCTGAAATATCGACATTCTGAATCGGGCCGATAATCCTGGCGGCAGATTCACTGGGGCGATCCGGCGTGCCGAGCCGCAGAGCAAGGTCGATTCCGTATTTCAGGTAAACACTGGTTTCTTTCTGCTTCGGCTTCTTCTTAAACGCCGCTGGCTCGAAGCGGCGACGGATTTTTTGCAGCGTATGCAGGATGTGTTTACAGGTCCCCAGCGTGTTACTGCGATAGTCCGGGCACGTGCAGTACGAATCGCCCTGTTCGGAACCGCGCAGTGCGACTCGATAGGTCTTTCCACTGAGTTTGCTGGTGACGACGTAATCCTGCCACGGAGACTTGCTGTCTTTCGCAGCGGCTTCGACAGTAAACTTTTCGTCCTTCGCCCGCTGCTGCCGTTCGCTCAGCGCGCGTTCGATGAGTTGTTGCTCATCAAGCGGTTCAACTGCTTCGCGTTCGACGGGCGGCTTCGCCAGTCCGAGCGACGATTTGGAATCCAGAATGAGCGACAACGCAGCACCCAGATGATCGCACGGAGCATCACAGGAGTCGCAGTTCAGCAGCATCCGTTTGACCTGGTCCTGACGCATCGTGATGGTGACGATGACATGTTCGTCCGGCAGCGAAAGTCGAAACAGGTCGCCGTCGAGGTACACCTGCTCTTCCAGATTCTCAACGGCGATTTTTCCGCCCGCATACAGCAGTTTCTTGCCTTCAATCGGACCGCCGAGCAGTTCACAGGCTTGTGTAAACGTGAGTCGTGAAAGGCGATCTTTCAGCGTAAGATCTTTCGACTGCTTAACCTGCGTCGCCATCGTGTCGCTCCGTCTGTGTGCATTTCGGGGAATGTTTCATGCCAAACCGAAGCTGAACTTTATCTCAGCGAAGTGCCTCTGGCGAGTGAACAGCGAATCTTGTTCTCCGAGGACAAACAGCAATTCGGCGAGCGGTGTGGCGTCAGCCCGCCGGTACAACCGCGATTCCACTGCGGCTGTCGTAACTCGCACGAATCGCAATGTGCCGGCAAGCTGACGCATGCCGCTCACCGAATCGGTTTTGCATGTCCCACGAATATCTGCAAAGGCGCTGCCGATAAAGATCGCTTTCCGAAAGAGATTTCCTATAATCGCAGGCAAGATTCCCACATCGATTGAGTTGATCGATTGTGGGTACAACATGTTGGGCCTGACACTGGAGTCGTTCTGAAGTCCACGGCGGAAGCTGAAGTGGAGGTAATAATGATTCCGGCGTTTGACGATGAAGCATACCTTCCTGCAGGAATTCATGCTGCAACGCTGCAGGAGATCAAAGTGCGGTTCGGTCAGGAGTCAGAAATTCGCCGTGTACAGATGGAGTCGTTGATGTGGCTCATCAAATTGGCTGAGCGTACCGGAGTCCTGCGAATCGTTGTGAACGGAAGTTTTACCACGGACAAACTTGAACCAAATGACGTCGATTGCGTACTGTTAATCGGGACCGGATTCCCTCGCGATAAATCCGCTGAAGCGGAGCTATTGAGTGGACTGCCATTTATCAACATGGAATTGGTCAACGACGAAGCGTTTGCACAGTTCACGGGGAAGACGTTTGCGACTGATCGTGACCTGGTGCCCAAAGGAATGATTGAGGTGGTAATATGAGTATCGAAAACCGGCGGCAGTGGGAAAACACTCGCGCGAAATTGCAGGAACTGGAGTTGTTGTACGAGAAACAACGGCAGGAGCGCGACGCCGATCACGTACGCGAGCTGACGCTTAGATCCCTTAGAAAACGAATCAATCAGTTCAAAGAAGAACTCGCCCGATTTGAAAGCCGCACCTGCGTCCCGGACCAAAACGTTTGAATGTTCGCTTGCCATCGGATCATCGTCCATGTTCTGACACACACGGGCATCAATCTTGTTACAGCGACAAAACTCAGGTTCTGGCGTTATCAGCATGGTGGCGCTGTGTGGCTCACGATTGAGGACATGGAAGGATCGCAGGAAGACGGATGGCAGGGAAAATGGTGGGCTGGAAGTTTTTTGTGTCTCAAATCTTCTTGCCTGAATCCTGTGAACTCCGACACTGAAAACGGGAATGCGTCGTGGTATCCATAAACTGTCTCTGGTGGTATCGCCACACTGACACCGGGGAATCTCAGTCGGCGGAGCGAATGAGCTACGTAGGCGACGTCGCTCCGCCGACTCGCATTCCTGTCAACGAACTTGCCAAACAGCGCCTCGTGGATCATGGAAACACATCAGCCACGTGACTTCTTTTTGCGAGTTTCGTGCTTTTCGTAGATGCCAACTTACGATTCGAGGTGCTGCACACTGCACGGACTGAGGATCGCCATGTTTCGAGCCCATCGCTGACGCCCTTTTTCCTCAAGAGGGGAAGAATCCGTCCCTGACTCTGTAGACAGCTTCCATGTCGAGCTTCTCGCCGACAAAGATGATTTGCCGGCTCTTCTTGTCCTTCCGGGGCTTGAGGTAACGCGTCACGTTCATCCAGCGAATCATCCCGTCGCCGCGCATCTCGTCCGTCTGGCGGATCACGAGATACACGTCGACCGGCTGGTTGATCCAGTATTCGAGGTGCCGATCCTCCTTCACGTCGAAGACTTCGCTGCCGCCGCCTTTGCGTATGCGCAGGCAGGAGTTCCCGCTCTTGAGCTGGATGTAGATGCGTTTCCCACTGGCCTTGCCGTCGTTGTCCTTGAACTCCACTTCGCCATCGATGCCGTGGTCGAACATCGTCACCGGGCGGAAGATTTGGTTCGCCTCGCCCGCGATGGCCATCATGTGGCCGATGTGGATTTGCTCCAGCGCCTGCGTG
>JANOUN010000739.1:0-3000 GCA_031416875.1 Planctomycetota bacterium
GCGAACACCCACTGGTTGTAGGCGCTGCCTGAGCCGAAAGCATCCACGGCCAGCTTAAATAGTTCGGATTTGGCCTCTGCTTCCGCCTGCTTGGCACCGGCCTTGGCCTTACCCAGAGTCACGCTGGCTTCTGCCTCCACCTCTGCGGTTTTGCGAGCGACGACAGCGACGAGTTTCAGAGTTTCGGCTTTGGTTTCTTCAGCTTCTTTGTTTCCTTCAGCGGCAACCTGTGCGACCATCTTCGTAGTTTCGGCAACGATGCGCTCCTTTTCCAGGTCCACTTTTCTCTCAGCTTCACGGAGTGTGGCTTCGGTTCGCGCCGTCAGTAATTCCTGTTCTCGCGTCAGTTTCAATTCATCGGCAACGAACTTTTCCTGAATGGGTTTCCGAACTATCTGCGGGATATGGATATTCCGGACAAAGCCGTGCAGCAGAGTCAGCCCTTTGTCCTCAAGAACTTTATGAAAAGCGTCTGATACTTCATCCTGAAATTTTTGACGAGTCTCGCCGACAAGCAGATTGACAGCACCCAGAGAGGACCCTTTGTTGCGGCAGATGCTTTCAATCTGCGGCACGACGACCTTCGATTCGACAGCGTCCAGTTTTCCAAACTTGCGGATCACGTCCGCTGCCTGATCCGGCATGATGCCCCAGACTGCTGTAAAATCCATATGGATTTTGAATCCATCGTTCGATGGAAACGCAATTCCACTGTCGTCATCCATGACGGCCGGTTCACCGCTTTCATCCAGCAATGGCTTTCCATCCTGACTCACGAAATTTGATTTGATCGATTTCTCCGCATACCCGACACCGATGGTCTCGACGTGCTGTTCGTTGGGGTTGATCGGGTAGAGTCCGGGCTGCAGGACTTTGTCCTGAATACCGGACTTGGTATTTGTCAGTTTGTTGTCAGTCAGATTTGTCACCACTCCAACATAGCCGGTGGGAATGGAAACCCAGCCTGCAGCGTTTGTTTCTGCGCCCTGCGGGACGGAGGCTTTCTCGAGGACTTTAACCGCATAGGCGTAGTCGTTAATCCGATACGTTCCCGGTCCAAAGGCCTGGCGAAGAATGCCCTTCTCGTTGGTCTGATCCAGATCGCCATCGACCAGAAACTGGCCGACCGGCAACTCTTGTCCCATTTTGCTGGACACGATGGCCACCTCTCCGGGATGCACGATGGTATCCTCCACAAGGCGCGTTTCCCACCATCCGATCCAGCGAAAATGTCGTCCAGGGCCAAGCATGTCTTTGAGAATGCCGACTTCCAGCGGCCCACCGTGCTCATTGACTTTAGCAAACTCCCCCGATGTGGCCGGTGGCCGGTTACCAGGGAGAAATGGCAGTGGTGGGCCCTTGTACCGCATCACCAGACTGTAGCCTTCCGGCACATACGTGCGATTGAAGGTCCATTCAAACATCTCGTACGCAACGACGAGCAGGAGAACAGCGGGGACTGCCATTCCTGCTCTGGACAACAGAGTACGGGCTGAGGAGTTGTTCTGGCTCATAGAAATTCTGCCTTAAAGATTGAAGCAGTTTTGTTTCGTGGTGCAAAAGTTCACAGCGGAATCATCCGTTTGAGAACAGTGCAGGTTTTTCGGTCCTGCGGGTCAATTATTGGAATCGGTAGTCGACGTCGTGGTTGGGATTGGGATTGTGGTTTTTCCTCCAGGCGACGCTTTTGCTTCGGCAGCAGACTCCGCGAAGGATTCGAAGATCTTCATGATGGGGCTGTCGGCCGTGTTGACCATGATTCGTCGGTACGACGCAGAAAGTTTCTGGTACAGGACAAACTGAGCGTAGCCCTGACCGTCCCCATCAAAGGCTTCCACGGCTTTCTTCCAGCCTGCGGCCTCGGCCTCATTGTCGAAACGAACCACATCCGCTGCGGCCTTGCCTTTGGCCTCAATGGCGGCAGCTTCGTCGATAGATGCGTCCAGCTTCAGCAGGCCAACCGCCAGATTCTCGTTCGCTTTGGTCACAGCCACTTCCTGTTCCTGCATGGCCTGCGTGGTGACCTTGACCACTGCCTGCTCAGCAACCACCACTGCCTGCTTCTGCAGAACCAGAGCTTTTTCCACAGCCAGCTTTTGTTCTGATTCCTGCTGCAGCGTCTGCTGCTGATACTGCAGCTCCTGCTGCTTCGCAATTTCACGTTCTCGAACCGGATCCGCAATCTGTTCGGGTGGTCGAATCTTTGTAATCAACGCCTGAATCACTTCGATTCCAACTGGCTGACAGGCTTCCCGCATCGACTTCTCAAACGCTTCCTGAAATGCCGTCCGGGTCACACCCTGAATGAAATCGCGGCCGGAAGCGTTCGAACCCTGAAGTCGGCAGAAGCTTCGGGCATTTGGCATGATCACCGTATTGACAATCTCCTCATCGATCTCCGGACCGTTTTCGCTCTGGTTGAACAGGACATAGACCTCGGCCGCTTTCTCAGGAGAAACTCGAAACTCAATGGCACCGTCCAGACTGACCCAAAACCCATCCTTGGTCGGGAATCCCATGTCGCCTTCTTCACCGAGATTAAATCGCTGGCTGCGACAATCGACGCGATCAATTCGCGTGACGTATGGATTCACGTAGTGCGTGCCCGGCTCAAGTGCCAGCTCCTGCACTCCTCGCTCCCCAGGCTTCACCAGCAACTGGTTCGGATCCTCCGCCAGCGGAGCGGCCAGATTGGTGACGACTCCCTTATATCCAGCCGGAATCGTCACGGGGGGATGCTTTTCGACAGCGTAGACATAGGGATTGATCGGATAGCGTCCCGGATTAAGAATGCCCGGCATGATACCCTTCGTCGTGGCTTCGCCGTCAGCATTAACGTTGGCCAGGAAGTCGCCATAACCCAGATCATCGCCGGTCAGGCTGACTTTGACACCCATCTGGCCAGGCTCAATGACTTCCTGTGGAATCACCGTCCACGACCAGACATACGGATTGTAGAAGTAGCGACCTTCAGTCAAAACGGCTCGCTGAATCCCCTTG
>JANOUN010000740.1:0-4343 GCA_031416875.1 Planctomycetota bacterium
CGCAGCCGAGGCTCGCGCGACGCCCAATCGGTGAGCACAGCGTCAGCAACCTCCGGTCTGTTGTCTCTCTTCAAGGCCAGGATTGCAGCGGACTGCAGTTCTGGCGGTGTGCGAGGCGTCAGCAGCGCTGCAAGGGATTCCGAATGAGGCTCACCAAGGAACGGTGCCACAGCCAGCAGCCGGACAGCCGCAATCCGAATCTTGATTTGCGATTCATCATTTTCGGCAATTCGCAAGGCCGCATGAATTGCCGGTTTCCATGAGGCGTGAACATCACTGTCACCGGGAGAAACATCCTGCGGCGAGCGGCGACTCCAGGCATCGATGAACTGAGCCAGCCGGGAGAAGTGTTCGGCTGCGGCTGACTCGGAAACCTGGTTTGACAGCTCGTTCAGAATCGTCTTGAATGAATCAGAATCTGCCAGCGTCGCTGCGTTGACGAGCAGCCGGTCTGCAGCATCAGCGTTGTCGGGCTGAGCCCTGAGTTCGTTCAGCACCTGAACAACGTTCGCCGACGTCAGTGAACTTTCCACGGCGGATTTCAGATGCGCATTCCCACCGTCTTTTGCCATGACTCGGGCAAGGACCGCTGCGGAGTCCGCCGATTTCAGAAACGCAGCGGAGCACGCAACCTGCATTCGCAGAAAGGCGTCTCCATCGTCGGCGGCTTTGACGACAGCTGCGGTCAGTTCGGCGGAAGCATTGAGCTGCGACTCTGCGACCCGGACCGCATGACGGCGAACATGCATGTCAGAGTCTGTCAGCATCTTCAAAATGACTTCGGCAGCCGGCGGTTCCAGATTCGCCCATGTCGATAAAGCCTGAACTCGCACTTCCGGACGGACAGAATCCGCGCAGAGCTGTCTCAGAATCGGAATTGCGTTTCTGTCGTTCGACCATTGAATCAGTTGCTGCACAAGGTCGCGTTGAGTCCCATTCGGTGAATCCATAGCCGCCGCCAGTTCAACACCATGCAGTTGATCGAGCTGCGGCACCTTGCGGACTGCATCGCCTTCCGGGATGACACGATAGATTCGGCCCATTGTGGCTCCGGCCCGAGGATCCAGCGTGGCGAGCGTGTCGGGTGGAATCCAGATCGGATGTTCAATGACGTAGCGGTACATGTCGACGACCCACAGCGCACCGTCCGGCCCTGTGCGAGCCTGGACGGGACGAAACCACGGATCCGTCGATGCCAGAAACTCGCGGTCAAGTTCATCGTCATCGCGTCGACTGGTAAACGTCACTCCGCTCGGTGTCAGAATCTGCCGATGCACAAGATTGTTGACCGGCTCGCAGGTAAAGGCATTGCCCGCATAGCCGGCACCCAGCAAATCGTCTCGATAAATTCCAAGGCCGCAGGCCGCCGTCGGCCGGTTCGGCGGCCCGGACAACATGAACAGCACCTGACTGGAAATCGAGAACAATCGCCCCGGCTCGGGCCCGGCAGCAATTCCAACCACGGTCTGCGACGGGGCCAAATAGGGATTGCGACGCAGATAATGGTCAGCCAGAGGATAATGCATGAGCATCGTTCCGTTGTTGCAGCCGAACCAGTCGCCCCAGTCATTGCGAACTCGCCCCTGTTGCGTCGATCCCGTAGCGGGCTCGAAAACTCCGGTGTCCGGATTGAAGCGGAAATCCCGCTGGCTCAGAGCGATCACGGTACCGGTCTGCACGCTGGTGATTTTACCACCAAACAAACCGCACGAACCATAGACCCAGCCATCAAGGCCATATTCCAGGCTGTTGACTCGAGCTTGATAGTTGTGAGTCGCAAAGCCCGTGAACAGCTTCCGCACGTCATCCGCTTTTCCATCACCGTTCGTGTCTTCCGCATACAAGATGTCAGGGGCGGCACAAACCAGCAGACCATTTCGCCAAACCGTCACTCCGGTTGGAAACGGAATGCCATTGAGAAAAACTTCCGACCGATCGTACTGACCATCACCGTTGTCATCGTACACGCACCGAATCTGTCCGCCATCGTCCAGGGCTTCCGGTGCATCAGCGGGACGTGGCGATTGACCAATTCCACGTTCCGACTTCGGCTCTCCGCTTACCGTCCGCCCTTGCGGATAATCATTCATTTCTGCGACCCACAGCCGCCCATCGGGGCCGAAAGCAATCGCGACGGGACTTTCAATCAGCGGTTCAGACGCGACAAGTTCTGCTCGAAAGCCGGGTTTGGTTCGCAGCGAGGCAACGGCCTTAGCCGGCGCCAGCGGGGGCACTCCATTAGTCTTCGCGGTGTCGACAGCAGGCGGTATCTTTGCCTTGAGTTGCGTTTTCACACTGTTAACAATGATTTGTTCAATGCCCGTGGCGTACGGCGCGGGGATGTCATAGTAGACCATCGCCCCGCCGCCTTCGTAGCCGCCTTCACGAAGAATGCGCTCCGATGGAACATAGCCAGGACACGCATTCGCGTAGGCATTCAACCACAACCGACCGCCATCCAGTTCGCGTTTCAATCGCAACGCGTAATCGACGACGACTTCTCCGGGAAGGAAGACCCACGCGAGTTCGTCACCAAAGGAAATGGTCTGAATCGGATAACTGATCTCCGTCATCAGCGCTTCGCCGCGATCCAGTCGAGCCAGTTGAGTTCTTGCATGATGTCCGATGGCATTTTGCTGCTTCGCCCGCTCTTCCCACTGTTCCCGACTCGGCAGCGGCGCGAGTTTCAGAGTCACACGCTCAATCAGGGATGCCGGAGACTTTGTCAAAGTCTTCAGTTGTGTCGAAAGCAGACGCTGGACCTCTTCCGCAATTTCCTGGCCGAGACTTTCGGCAGCATCCGCACGCGATCCCAGAACTCCGCCCCGAGGATTGGAGTCGGCTCCGCATCCGATGGAGATCAAGGCCTGGCATCCTGGATTGCGGCGCTGGATATGATCCATGGCAAATCCGGCCCAGTCGCCACTGATCATGTCGTCACTGAGCGTCACGCAATGGCAGGCATAGTTCGTAAAGACGGCTCGCAATTTGCCGTCGAGATCCTGGACCGCCAGCAACGGCAGATCGTGATCCACCGGACCGCCGTTCGTGCGGCGATTCATCGCAAACGTGACGTTGCCGATTCCCCACGACAATCGAGCTGGCTTCCTGTCGGCCAGAGCCGCGACTGCGACCACTTCCAGCTTCGCTTCAAGTTCTTCAGTGTACTTCAGAATTGTTTGCCACTGATCGTCGGCAATCGGCTGGCCAAAAAGTGTATTTGCGCAGTTCCGAATCATCGGTCCGCTGTGAGTGTGGGAAGCGCAGATCGCCAGGCGACTGCGATCGATGCCCTTTGATTTCAGCTTTTCGGCCAAACGTTCCGTCAGGTCGTCCGGGATTCCCAGCGTATCGACCGTAATCACAAGCACCGTATCACGGTCACTCGTTTCGACCGCCAGTGCCTTCGCCCAGATTTGTTGACGAACTCCTGCCGATTCCTTCGTCCGACCACCAAATCCATTCAGGCGAATTGGCGAGGACGGTGTGATGTCCACCGCAGCAACGCCCCCGGAGTATTGCATGGGTTCCGGCGGTGCTGCCTGAGTCGTCGCAGAAATCACCGATGCGATCAGCAACACAAAAGCTCTTATCATCTGGCGTAATTCCTTGTGGCAATGATCTTGTTCTGGCGGACGGCAGCTTTGTTCAGCAAACGTTGAGAGTTGAATATTCCTGAGAAGATTTTTGGCAACGCATCACTTTGAGGCCGACTAAATGTAGGCCGACTTCGCCGAAGTCGGCACAGCAGATTTCAGCGAAATCTGCTTACTTGTTTCGGTTCCGGGCAAAGCCCGCGCCAAGTTCAACTGTTGTGTGAGGCGATTCTCGCTCTGTTCACTATTGTCCGCAAGCCGAGACCAAAAAGGACACCGGCGGATTCTTCGTGTGCGTCCAGCAACAATGATGACGCGAAAGGGCAACAGTCCGCACGAAGCCATGTTGGAAATTGGAGAATGCCAACGGGAGGAAAAAAGATTTGCCGTGAAACCGAAAATTCAGGGGTAGTAAGTAGCAGGATATTCCATTTTGTATTCAGGCGCACCAAGCGATGACCACTTCGTCAAGAAAAAGAACTCGTTTTTCAAGTCCAGTGGAGGGAGGAGCCAGCCCTGAAGTCACAAACGAAGCGAAACGCGTCTACGTGATCGATGAAGATCAGGCGGTCCTGGATGTCCTCCAAATGATGTTGAGGCAGGCTGGCTATGATGTTCAAACATACCAATCGTCAGCCAGGTTTGCGGAAGACTCGCCACTTCTGATCCCCGGCGTCGTCGTGATGGAACAGGTCCTGAAGCAGATTGTCCGAGTGATTCTCGTGACGGCCCTGCCCCGAACAGGCC
>JANOUN010000741.1:0-4902 GCA_031416875.1 Planctomycetota bacterium
TGTGTACGGACCTTCTCCCGAGAACAACCCATGGGCAACCATTTTCAGCTGCGTAATTTTTCCGTCGGTCAGCGTCAGTTGTCCCCGCAGGCGGGCCGAATATGTTCGGTCGCCGGACGCCGATTTCAGTTCCACCTGCCCCATGATCTGATCGCCATCAAACGCAAACCGTGTTGAGGCAACTTCGGGCTTCTCCCAGAAAAGTGGTTCGCCGCGAGTGTTATCCACGAGATGAAATTGAGCAATGCGAAGTGCTAATCGGTCAGGAAATTCCCCAGCGGCGAGCGCTTTGTGTTCTTCCTTCGTGATCCAGAGATTATCCCGGGACAACGATGTTTGAAAAATCTGCTGGAAGCGAGTTTCCGGCTCGTCGTAACCACCCATGACTTTAGCACACACGCGCACGATCAAACCGCCTTCCGGTGGTTGCAGATTGAACCGCTTATCGATTTTTTGGGCCACCAGTTGTTTAGTGTCTGTCGGTTGGTATCTGGCCAGAGCCGATGTCAGCATCTGGAGAATGCGTTCGGGATCACGATTGTTCGTATACCCCAGAAACGTTCCATCCGGAGCTGCCATATACAGCCCCTGGGTTGTGCCGTTTTCAAAGTCGTGACGTGGTCCCTGGCTGGCGATTTTGCGATAGAATTCGCCTTCGGAATCCTTCTGACGCCTTTGATTCCACTGATCGATCGCGACCGGAACGGCTTGTTTTTTGAGGAATTCCACGACGGCGGGGTCTGCGAATGTCGACTCACGGTCGATCACACCGTTGTTTCAGGTGCAGCCGAGCGGGTGCCCGTCCATCACCCAAATAAAGATGGGTTTCTTCTGTTCGGCCGCGACCTGTTGAGCACTCAGAACCGACGTCTTCCACGGCACCGACCGCCACAGCGCAGAATCATCGGGCTGCAGCTCCGCGTGGATTTTCAGGAACTCGGCCTCGGTCAACTCATCGGCCATCGCGGAAGCCACCGCAGCGACGAACATCAGGCCAAACAGGATATGGTAAATTCGCATCATGAGACTTTTCCTGCGCGTGTGTTGTCAAAAGTTTACATACGTTCGATGGTGACCGCCATCACGATCGGTGCCGTGCGATCAGGGCCTTTGACCAGTTCGATGGTTTCGATCAGATCATGCTTTTTCGGAGTCAGGGTGATGCGTCGAATCTGCTGGCTGCCGAGCGCATAGGCGAATTCGGATTCGGGCACATCGACGCGACGGATGTAGTCGGCGAAGTGAACCCCGTTGATCAACTCAATATCCTCCGTTGAACCATCCTTGTAGTGCAGTCGGACGATCATCGAAACCGTCTTGTTCGCATCGTATGGGAAACTCCAGCCACCGACGCCGCTGAGCAGGTGAATGGCTTTGGCTTCTGAATTACAGGGGAGCGTCACAGATTTGGGCATGGTTGGCGGCAAACTGCCATTCGGGCCGTTCAAAAGAATAATGTTCGGCACGGTTTTGCCGCGAGGGTCGGTCAGAATAAAGGGAACGTCTTTGAAGATCTTCGGAGTCCAGTCACCGAAGATCATGCGATCCGGACCCTCGTCGCCGTTGCTGAAGAGTCCCTTGGTACTGATGGCGGTGGCGTAGCGATCGAGCGACACAGGCATGTACTTGCCTTTGTCTGTCAGAAATTCCAGCAGACTGGCGAGTTCTTCGGGCGACACCTGCTTTTCGAAGCCTTCCGGCATCAGCGATTTGCGGGATCGAATCAGTTCGTCAATGTCTTCGCGAGCGATCTGGTTTTCTTTCCCTTCGGCATCGATCAGCGTAATCGTTGTGCGGGATTCGCCGGACATCATGCCGTTGATGACGATGCCGTCGGTCTTTGCCACCGTGTAGATTCTAAAATTGCCTTCAACGTTGCGGCTGGGGTCGATGATGTGCGTCAGCAGTTCATGTTTCGGATGGACGGCCATTCCGGTAAGGTTCGGGCCAATGGCTTTTCCTTCCGTGCCATGCATGTGACACTTCGAACAGTGCTTGACGAACATCGCTTTGCCGACCTTAACGTCGCCTTTTTCTTCGCAGAGCGGCAGCAATGTTTTGAGCACCTTGTCGCGGTCCGCATCCGGCAACCCGCCGCCAGCCGCCATGAGCTTCTCGGCGTCGGCACGAATCGCCTTGTCGGGATGGACTCGCAGAGCCTGCTTCTGATCCAGCGTCAGGTCGCCGATCTCCATTGTGCGCGCTTCGATGGCTTTCAGCAGAGCACTGGTCGTGGCCGGACGAGACAACAGGACTCGCACGGCTGCTGCTTTCATCGACGGAGTCATTTGTTCCGTGCGATCCACGATGATTTTCCCCGCATCGTCTGCGGTACTCAGACCGGCGGCTTCGATGAGACCGACAGCAAGATCGGGCGGCGTCTGCAGACTGATCGTATCCAGAACTGCAGTCAGGACGTCCGTGTTTTCAGACTGAAATCCAACAGCTTCCTGAGCCGCGTTGATACGTGCGGCAGTTGTGGAGTCCGCGTCGTTGACAACCTTGAGCAACGAAGCCACGATCTCGTTAGAGTAAGATTCGAGTGTCCTGGAACCGCAAATGCTCGCCAACTTCACGACTCTGCTTCTGCTGGCAACCGCACTTTTCTCCAGTATCTTAATGAACGCGGCGTCCACGCTTTCGGATGTTGTGAATTCGAACTTTGGAGGAAGCCCGGCAATGATGCCTTCGAGCGCGGCATCCATTACTGGCGGGTCGGCGAGTGTAATATCGTCGAGAAACTCTTCAAGATCTTTCGTACCTGGTCGAGTACGCCCAAGATGTTCAGCGACGACCCGCACGATTGGCAATGAGCTTGCCGGAGTGAGATGTTCGATTCTCTTGTGTTCAACTCCGTCCGTAGTCACTGCAACCGACACCTTGGTCGTCCAGAAATCGCGGAGGCTTTTTGTGCAATGTACGGATGCCGCCACAGTCACCGCATCAGCCAGTCCCTGATCAGTGATTCCGGAGGCCGCGAATCCAAGGATCATTATAGCTGCTTCATCGGAGACCGGCATGTCCGAGAGCGTCAGAAACAGTTGCAGGAGAACCTGGGTATCCTTCTCTTCGTCCAGAAGCTCGGGATGGTTTTCGAAAAGAAGAGTCATGCCTGCTTCGTCGTGCGGCAGCACCGCAATTGCATTGCGGCGAACTCCGGCTGATGGATGTTTCAATGCGGCTGAGAGAGTTTTGAGGATCTCAAGATCCAATGATACCAGCGAGGTTGTTGTCCACTGACTGCGATTGAGTCCTGGAAGGACGACAGCAGGTAGCCCCGGGCGTGAGCCCGGGGTTTGCGTGCCCACAAGATGTTCAAGCCCTGAAGGGGCGACAGAAGATTTGGCCACGTTCGAAATGTGTCGCCCCTTCGGGGCTTCGTCGTTGTGTGTGACGTTTGACCCCGGGCTGACGCCCGGGGCTACATACTGTCGCTGCTCCGCAGCTGAAACTGCCGCGACCGTTTTGCGTTCGCCGTCGATAACTCCCAAACCCTTCAACGTCCACAGCGCATGAATCGCCCCAACGTTGAGTCCAATTTCATCGACCGATTGATCGGCGATCATCTTCAGCAACTGTGGCACAATGTCTGTTGCGTTCTTTTCCACCAGCAACCGCTGAGCCTGCAAGCGCCAGTTCATCGACGGATGCTTCAGCGCATTGACAAGTTCCAGGTCGGTCGCTTTCGCGAGACTGGTCCACGGATGCAGCACGTCCTTACCGGCGTCGGTCGGGAGCACACGATAAATTCGACCGTGCTTCTTATCACGCAGATCGCTTTCGTACGCATTCCCCTTGCCGGTCTTGAAGCCCTGCGGAGTCGGGTTGTGCTGGATGATGAAGTTGTACCAGTCGATGACCCAGACAGCGCCGTCCGGACCAATCTCCGCCATGATCGGCGAGGCCCATTCGTCGTCGCTGGCGATCAGATTCGTGGGGCTCGTCGATTTGTAGCCGGCACCGTCGCGATGCAGGACAAATGTGCCGACAAGATGACCGGTCGGTTCGCAGACAAATGCCGTCTTGTTCCACCACTGCTGAGGAAACGTTCTTGCCGTGTACAATGCGTGACCGGCTCCGGCCGTGTAGCCGCCGAACTGGTCAACCTGACGCACGTTTTCGGTAATGGCCTTGAACAACCACGAGTCTGCAATCGTCCCGATATCCGGAGCCGCCCAGCCTCGCACTTTTTCGTAGTAGCGGTTTGGAATCGGCACAAAAGTGCTCGGGTTATGGTTGGCCGTGGAGCCAAAGATCAGGCCGTCTTCGCTGATGCCGAGTCCCCAGGTGTTGTTGTTTGTCGAGCGAATGAATTCAACGTCGGTGACGTTTGGGGGATCTGAGTTCGAGAGCTTGAATCGCCAGAATCCCTGGCGGAATGACTGCGTCGTCGTGCCGTTGAATTCGGGAGTGCTGTCGTTGTAGCCCTGCATCGACCAGACCCAGTTGTCGAGCCCATAACGGAAATTACTGACTCCGCCATGCGTGTCGCCCGCCGCCCAGCCACTGATCAGGACCGTCTTCAGGTCGGCATTGTCGTCGCCGTCGGTATCCTTCAGGTACAGCGTTTCCGTCGCGTTCTGCACAACGGCACCACCTCGATAGATCATAATCGCCGTGGGAATTGAGAGACCTTCAGCGAAGATCGTGAATTTATCGGCAACGTTGTCACCGTCGGTGTCTTCACAAATGCGGATGCGGTCGCGATTCTTGCCAAGTTCATTCGGATAATCGAGCGTTTCACAGATCCACAATCGGCCGCGTTCGTCCCAGTTCATCGAGATGGGCTTCGATTCGAAGTTGCGTTCATCGGCGTACAGTCGCAACGCCATGCCTTCCGGCATGATATAGTGTTTCATCGATTCTTCAGTGCTGAGCGGAAGCTGCATCGTGGTCTTGGGA
>JANOUN010000742.1:0-4413 GCA_031416875.1 Planctomycetota bacterium
GATGACCGACACGCACATCGACAATAACAGAGGCGACGGATTCAGTATCGATGCGTTTCACTTCTTCGATACGCTGATCGTCGATCTGACCGTGACCAATTCCACGATGAACGACAACGACCTGACCGGCTTCCGCAATCATGGTGCGGCCTTCGGGAACGTCGTCTTCACCGGTAGTCAGTTCAACAGCAACGGTGAGGACGGTATCCGGGTCGTTTCCATTGAGGACAAGACGGACGGCTATTTGCGCCGGGGCGGCGGAATGGACATTGATATCACGGGTTTGGCCAACGAATTCACCGGCAACACGCAGAGCGGTGTCCAACTGGGACAAGGGGTGACAGCGACATTCGGCGACGGCTCGATCCCGAATGCTAACTACTTCAATTCCAACGGCGAAGACGGACTGAAGATCACGCAGCACAATAGTCCGTATCTCGATGACATCGGACGCCGTCGCCACGTTCAGGCCAACCGCAACTTCTTTGAGCTCAATGCCGGAGACGGAATTGACGTCGGACATGACGCAGCGCAGGAAGGCGGCAACGTCGAACATGGTGATGAGGTTGCGTCGGACATCTTCATCACCATCAACAACGCAATCATCAGCCGCAACAGCGGCGACGGGGTGGAGTACCTCGGTGACGACACATTCCGGATCCCTCGACTGCCGGGTGGTGGCCAGAATATTCCAGCCAGTTTCAATTCCGGAATCTCGATCTCCAATTCCCGGATGACCGACAATTCCGGTCGCGGTGTCGACATCCTGAATCGGCGTCAGTCGGACACCAATGTCTCGCTCATCAACAATGACATTCTTTCAAACGGGCTGGAAGGCGTCTATGTCCTGAACACAGCATCCAACCAGCAGTTGCAGCGCAACTCGGCCGATCCGCTGGAAATTTACATTGAGACGACTCCAGGCGACCCGTTTGGCGTTCCGAATCCGAACATTGAATTGCGAGTGCAGGACAACCTGATTGAGTCGAACGGCACCGCAGCACTGAATTCTCGTGTCCCCGTGTTGTTCGAACGAGGCAACAACGACGCATCCGGGGCGGCAAATACCGACTGGGCACATGCTACGACATTGGTTGCCGGAACACTCGGCGGCCTGGTGGTCCGAGTTGGCTCGGCCGGCACTTCAGGCCGAATCCCTGTCGCCCAGCCCGAACTTGAACTGGGAGGATCCGGCATTGATGCCGAAGTCTGGCGGAACTCGTTCGACGGTAACTTCGGTGCGGACGTTTATTTTGACAGCTTCGTCTCCCACATGGCTGTTCAGACCCAGGGCAATTTTAATGCGGGCGATATCCCGGCATACGTCTGGCTTGAAGGTTATAGAGACCCATTGGCGCGACTGGATCTGAGTTTCCGGGAGAACACCGGTAACTCGCTCGACGTTGTGAATGGTTTTGCTTACATCGACAACCTCGAGCCATACTTCAAGTCCCGCAATGTCATTGCTTCCACTGCCCCTCCCCAGAACCACGGGCACGACAATCTTGATCCCAACGGACACTTCCTGGGATATCCGTCGGACCGCAAGAGAAATGCGACCCGAACGATCGGAGCCCGGTTTAACTCGGTCGGCGATTATCCTGGGTTCCACCAGATGATCCTAGACGATGGCACAATCTTTTTGGCGCGTCCGACATGGAGCTATGACGGCCTTGGGACCCCTACATTTCGAGTCGAATCCGATTTCGTCGGCACCAATGCGTTTCCACAAACTAGCCCAACACTCGGCTACAGCAACTTCTTCAACGTCATGACGATGGACGGGATTGTCGACTACCAGTGGGATACTGGTGTCAATACGCCGTCGTTTTCCGGTCTGACACCCTTTTCCCTGGTCCGCGGGGATATCTTCAATGTTCGGCCGGGTGAAGATCCACTTCTTGCCGACCAGCTGGAAAACAACAACAGCTTCCCAGGTGCGCTCAATTTGGGAACTATTGCTGGCCCCTCGAATTCCGTGAATGCACTGAGCACGACCGGCAATCTGAATATCCACCTCAAAGGTGACCGGGATTATTACCGCTTTACGGCTGCCGGCACTGGTGCACTCGACATCGACTTTAGCGTTGTCGACTCGCTGGGAGATAATCTTCAGGTTCTGATTTATGAGATTGACCGAAGTCTGCAGACTGAAGAAGTGCCGCTATTTACAAATGTGGATGGAACGCCTGCGTACTTCACGGTGAATGCCGGCACCGCCACTATTATCTCCACAAACGTCGTGGTTGGACGCGAGTACGTGATTGAAATTCTGAGCGACGAACTGGAAAACATCGGTTCTGCCGCTGCCGGCAAGAATTTCAGATTCGGAACGACGCGCAGTTACACGCTGTCAATTGACGCTCCGACAGCCGCGCCTCCTAGCGGCGGTGGTGGCAGTGGTGGTTCTGGTGGCGGCAGTGGCGGGTCTGGTGGTGGCAGTGGTGGTTCTGGTGGCGGCAGTGGCATTCCTCTGGGAGGCTCAAAGCCCGGTAGCCCGACCGTGATCGCCGTGGGACCTGTCACGCCGACTCCACGTTCGGTTGCTGTCAATGACGTGTTCATCGAATTCAGCGAAGATGTGACCGGTTTCGATATCGCTGACCTCAAACTGACTCGAGATGCCGTGAACATCCCGCTCACCGGCCTGACGGTGACATCGATCAATGCGGTTTACTACTCTGTCAATCTTAGCGGCTTGACTGGCGAAGCGGGCAACTACGTGCTGACAGTGACAGCAACGGCCTCCGGCATTCGCGATACGGACAGCAGCCTGCTCGTCACGGGTGGCAGCAACGCATGGACCGTTGCCAACACGGTGACCAGCACTCTGGATACACCGGATACAAACCTCGGAGACGGATCGGCTCTTGATGTGGCCGGCAATTCGACGCTGCGTGCAGCTGTGATGGAAAGCAATGCGTCTCCCGGCATTGACGTGATTGTCCTCGGTTCCGGCACGTACACTCTGACTCGCTCCGGTCGATTTGAAGATGAAAGTGTGTTCGGCGATCTGGACATCAAAGGCAAACTGACAATTCGCGGTGTAAGTGCCGCCGCTACGATCATTGATGCGGCTCTGCTCGACCGAGTCTTCCATGTGTTCCCCGGAGCTTCGCTGACTCTGGAAAACCTGACCGTGAGGGGTGGTGCGGCATTTGACGGCGGTGGCATCTTCAATGAACCAGGATTGCCGGGGATTCCGCCAACCGTCCCTGCGATTCCCGGAGGGGCGGTGATTCTGCGTCATGTGAATGTCATTCGCAATGAAGCCTACAACCAGGGAGGTGGCATTTTCAATGCCGGCACCCTGACGGTTGTCGGATCGTCCATCTCCGAAAACCTTGCCGGATCGCGCGGGGGCGCGGTCAACAATACGGGAACAACGTCGTACCTGAACACGACGATTTCAACCAACGTGGCCGTTTCTCGTGGTGGCGGATTGTTTAACGAAAACAGTGCCACATCGACTCTGACTAACGTTTCGCTGATTGCGAATCGGTCGTCGTCCCGCGGAGGCGGGCTGGCCAGCGAATCGAGCACCAGTGCCCGGATCGCCAATTCGATCCTTGAACGCAATTTGGTCGAAACAAAAGTTGCCGCAACGAGTGCTTCGATCGGCAAGGATATGTTTGGAGGGGTCGTTTCGTTGGGTTTCAATACTCTCCAGATTCTGGACGCCAAATTCGGCACGGCGACAGCGGCGGGACTTCTGGTGTCTGATCGCTTTGGGCGGGACATTACTACGTTGAGTATTGCACTCCCCGATTTCACCAACGCGCTGGAGTATGGTCCTGGCAACGGAGTCGGATTCCACTCGCTGAAGCCGAGCGGTGGCGCGGTCGATGCCGGAAGTAATGCTCTGTATCCGGTCACTCCGATTTTGGGACAGCAGGATGCCATCGGAAATCCCCGCCTGATTGACGGCAATGGAGATGGAGTCCATATCATTGACCTTGGTGCTGTTGAGCATCTGGTCAACAAGCCATCAGCAAATTTTACTGCGAATCCCAATCCTGCGGGCCGGGATGAGCTCGTTTCCTTTGACGGTCGTGCATCTTCGCACCCGAATTCCGCAACCGGTTCGATCGTGAAGTGGGAATGGGACTTTGACTGGAATCCAGGAAGCCTGGCACCGTCACTGCCTCTGACCGATCCCAGCTATGATCCGACCGAGTATTTCACGAACGATGCTGAAGGATCAACTTCCTCTCACACGTATACGGATCCGGTGCGTACGATCTACACCGTGCGACTGATTGTCACAGACAGCTTTGGCAACAAGGGATTTCGTGACAAGACGGTCGTTGTGGGAGTTCCCACGAAGCCTGTCATCCAGCGGCCATTCGCCGTCACCAGTGATCTCACACCGGAGATTCGCTGGCAGGCGAGCCCGGCGACCTACAGGCTGCA
>JANOUN010000743.1:0-3625 GCA_031416875.1 Planctomycetota bacterium
TGCCGCAGGTAAAGACGAACCTGTTGCGAACACAAACAGTGTCGCAAGTGAAAACAGTTTCATTGACATCATAAACTCCTTTGTGAACTGACTGAGCATGCCTTAAAAAATGGTCTGTTGCGAATTATCGCCGATCAGGCGTGAATGCAAACGCGAAGGCGGCTGAGACTCAGGCGCTTTCGCTCCCGGCAATCTCACGCTTTGGGTCCCGGAAAATTCAAGCTTTAGGTCCCGGCAAACTCACGCATGCTGCCCGTCGAAGCACACGCGGGCTGGAAAGTTTTTACCGCGGAATGCAGTTTCGGTGATTGTCACCTAGCACGATCGATTTTCGGATTTTGCCGATTGCACCGCGATGACCCGTTCATCGATTTCACCGTTACATTCGCCCTCGTGTCCCCAAAGTGCAGCCTGGAAATCGATCAACGTTGCAGAGATTCAACCTCAACGTTGCAATCGGGGAACTAGAGTTCGCCGGTCCTGAACTGCGATGATGCTGTTTCAGGATTTCGTTTCGTAACTCCTGCGCCAGGTCTCGCCCTGCAACTGAAATCCCCGAAGTGATCAATCCGGCCTCCACATCCGCAAAATCTCCCGTCGATTCATTGCCGATCGTCGCCACCTCGCGCGCTCAGATACTTACGATCAATCTGGAAGACTATTTCCAGGCAGGAGTTTTTCATCGATTCATCAGTCCTCGCAATTGGTATCGCTTCGAATCACGCCTGCAACAAAACACAGAAGAGACGCTGGCACTACTCGACGAATACAGAACCAAAGCCACATTCTTCGTCCTGGGATGGATCGCGGATCGATACCCGGAAATCGTCCGTCGCATCGCGGACAATGGGCATGAGATCGCCAGTCGCGGATTTCTGCATCAGCCACTCCTTAATTTGACGGAAACCGCCCGTCGCGAAGACATTGTGCGATCCAAAGAACTGCTCGAAGACACAATCGGCTGCGCAGTGACCGGATTCAGACTTTCCGACGGTTGGCTCACGCGCCGCGACCTTTGGTTCCTGAATGAATTGCAGGAGGCAGGTTATCAATACGATTCCAGTCTGATGCCCCGGCGTCGGGATTTCCGGAATGAACCGTGGCGTCGCCTGATCCATGAACAGAAGTGCCGGAACGGGTCATTGCTTGAGATCCCTCCTTCGACATGGCCAATGAGCGGTGCCTGGATGCCCATTGCCGGCGGAAACTATCTTCGCCAGCTTCCTGAACACATGATGCAGACAGCCGTGCGACAATGGCTGGAAAAGGAACCATCACCATTTGTGATGTACTTTCAGGTGTGGGAACTGGATGCGGATCAGCCCCGTCTGAGCATCAACAGTCGCCTGACCCGGCTGCGGCATTATCGAAACCTTGGCCTGTATCGAACGCTGCTGCCGCAGTACTTCCAGAACACAAAATTCACATCAATCGCCGAACATGCGAAACTGACCGACAGCCCGCTCAGCGGCCTGCATCAACAATCGGGCCCTGCGCTCGTTCCTCGTTTGCACAGCGAATCTTCCTTGCGCTGGTCGCCATCGCAGAAAATCGCTGCTAAGGATGGGGCGATTCAGCCAAATCAACTGTTGAAACGTATGGCTGTCACGTTAGTCATTCCTTGCTACAACGAAGAATCTTCTTTGCCATATCTGCACCGGACGCTGCAGCATCTACGGCACGCACTATCAAGGCACTGGGACCTGAAGATCCTCTTCGTGGACGACTGTAGTTGCGACAACACGCACGACGTTCTGCACAGACTGTTCGGGGATGATCAGGATATTCAGATTGTGCGGCATGAAAAAAACAAGGGCGTGTCTGCAGCGATTCTGACCGGCATCAATGCAGCAACGACTGAGATTGTCGCGTCGATGGACTGCGACTGCTCATACGATCCGCTCGAACTGCAGAACATGCTGCCGTTGTTGACGAAAAACGTCGCCATGGTGACCGCGTCGCCTTATCACCACCTGGGCAAAGTGAACAACGTGCCTCGCTGGCGTCTGATGCTGTCGCACTCACTATCGATGATGTACCGCAGTTTGCTGAAGCAGCAACTGTCCACCTGGACCAGTTGCTTTCGCATCTATTGCAAGCGACAGATCATCGATCTGCCGTTGAAAGAAGATGGATTTCTGGGCACGGCAGAACTGGCTGCTCAGTTGAGTCTGCACGGACGCCGAATTGTCGAACATCCGGCCACGCTCGAAGTAAGGTTATTCGGATTTTCAAAGATGAAGACTCTTCGCACGATTTTTAGTCATTTGCGACTCCTGACCAGATTCATCGCAGAGAACCGCGGCCGGATACGCAATACGAAGTAACCACCGTTCTTCAACTACCTTCTGTTCTTAAGAAAGACCTCATCGATGACTGTACATATCCGCCTGCCCTCGGATCAGGACTCAACCGGACGCACTTTTGGACCTGAAGAACTGGAAGCCGTGCAGCAGTGCCTTGCAACCGGCACGCTGACCAGTACCAAAGGCAACTTCGTCAAACAACTGGAAACTTCCTTCGCTGCAAAAATCGGTGCAAAATTCGGCTACGCCTGTTCCAGCGGAACTGCAGCCGTCCACTGTGCGGTAGCCGCATTGAATCCAGAGCCGGGCGACGAAATCATTACAACTCCCATCACCGACATGGGAGCCCTTACACCAATCATCTACCAGGGCGCGATCCCGGTATTCTGCGACGTTGATCCGCATACGTACAACGTCACGGCGGAAACAATCGCCAGGTGCATCAGTCCAAAAACCAAAGCCATCATCGTGACGCACCTGTTCGGCAATCCCTGCGACATGGGGCCAAACATGGAACTGGCCAATCGTCACGGCATCCCGGTGATTGAAGACTGTGCCCAGGCGTACCTCACAACCTACAATGACCAATACGTCGGTACGATCGGTGTGATCGGGTGCTTCAGTCTGCAGCAGGGGAAGCACATTACGACCGGCGAAGGTGGCATCGTCACCACGAATGACGCGGCTCTCGCCCGGCGAATCTTTCTGTTCATTAACAAAGCCTGGGGCTACGGTGATTCAAACGCGGATCACTATTTCGTGGCTCCGAATTATCGCATGAGCGAACTGCTCGGAGCAGTCGCCGTGGCTCAGTTGCACAAGCTGGATGCTGTGGTTGAATCGCGCGTCCGCACGGCGGCAGCGCTGACGACGGCTCTGGGTGGTGTCGCTGGCATTGAGACACCGGTTATCACACCGAACAGCGTGCATACGTTCTGGAAATACTGTCTGCGAGTAGACGAGCACGTCATTCCAGGCGGTACGGTGGCTCTGGGGGCCGCTTTGAAAAATTCAGGAATTCTGTGCGCACCGAGGTACATTCAGAAGCCTGCATTCGAATGTCAGGTGATCAAAAATCAGGTGACGTTCGGCACCAGTCGCTGGCCATTCACACTGGCTCGTCCCGAAGCGACGGACTACAGCCGTTGTCACTTCACTGGCACATGGAATGCCCTGGAACATGTGCTCGTGCTGCCATGGAATGAAAAATACACGGACGAGCACATTGCATATCTGGCCACAAATATCCGCCGTGCCGTCAAGTCACTGACGACCAACGTGGCGGTGGCAACGTAGATTTGAAATCTCAAATCTCAAAT
>JANOUN010000744.1:0-1587 GCA_031416875.1 Planctomycetota bacterium
CGGCCTGCCGGCCACCTTCTCCCCCGGTATCGGGGGAGAAGGGACTTGTTGTATGCCAGGCTTCTTGTGCGGCTGACAACCGCGAGGTTCTATGGAGCTGCGGCTTCATCACGGCACCGTGATCACCGCTTCGGCCCATTCGACAAATTCCATGCCATCACTGGCAATGTCAGCAGTCACCACGAACTGTCCTCTGGTTGATGAAACTGTGACCGGCATCCTGACGACCCCTGATTGCCGCGGTGCCAATTTCAGCGCGAAGTGCGGCTCAGTCACTTTCCATGCGTCGGGTACATGCGGAGTCACTGTGAATGATCGTTCAACGGGAGAATGGTTCGTGATTCGCATTTCGAGGTTGAGGGTCTCGCCCGCCGCGACAGTGACGCCGTGTGGATAGAGCATGGCCCATTGTTCGTCGATTCCGTAGTTCGGGTCATCCCAGGGAAACAATTCCCGCATGATCGCAATCCGCTCGCGGTAACGCTTCTCCAGAAAATCCAGTTCCTCGGCCGTGAACGAAAAGACAAACTGGATATGTTCGTTGACCAGCCAGAATGGTTTGTCGATCGCGCGCAGTTTCTTCAGGCACAGCAGGTATCCTGAATCCTCATGCACCAGATTGCGATTCTGCACGCAATAGTCGTCAAAGCCTGACGGAGCAAAGGAATCTCCGATGAAGAAGATCGGTTTCTGATCGGGCTTCTCCGCGAACAGTGCGCCGTGATACCACGTTTGCCCGGGGAAGAAATGAAACGTCAGCTGGAACTCGTGCCATTTGAGCTGATGACCGTCCGGGACCACTTTGATGTCTTTGATCGGATTCGCCGTCATTGCGGGAAGGTGATATGCCTCCGGCCTGGCCAGCAGGTCCGCGTATTCGGTCGTGGCATAGACTGGACACTGGAAGACTTCCGAGGCAGCCTGCACCATGTCCGTGTGATCGTCGTGATAGTGCGTCACGAAGATACCTTCGACTTTTTTGATCACGCCCTGGGCAATCAGTTGCTTCACGTCGTCGATGACTCGCTGATAGCCGCAGTCGAGCATGAATGCGTTGCCGGTGTCCGAGATCAGGAGTCTGCTGGTCGAATTCTCAAACACCCACGATGGAGTTTGTTCGTGGTGAGAGTACGGCATCAATTCCATGTCGGCCCCCTTGCCGAGCACACGTTCGCCGCACAGTCGCATTCGGTCTTCCTTGAAGTACCAATGCAGGGCATTTGTGGAGAGATAGTTGCGATAGACCGCCTGAACCCGCTGTGTGAGCCGTTCGATGGCTTGTTGGGGATCGTCAATGACCGGGCCGCGGGCTGGAATGATCTGGTCCGGCTTTTCGGCGGCAATCTTCTGTAAACTGGCGACCAGTCCGGCAAGGCGTGAACCGAAGCCGTGGTAACCACGGATCTGAGCATCCGCGATGTCGTCCTGAAAGCTATAGAGATCCAGAATCTGTCCGTCGCCATAAATCAGATCGCCGGTGAACGCGATCTTCTTCCCGTCAACTACTGTGAGCCAGGAAACTGATCCTCGCGTGAACCCTGGCGTTTCAACGACTCGCAGTGTAATACCCTGCCATTCGACAGTGTC
>JANOUN010000745.1:0-6264 GCA_031416875.1 Planctomycetota bacterium
CGAGTGAAGACATTGTACAAGAATTCAATCATCGTAGAGGCCCGACGTAAGGGTTTCACCCTGATCGAGCTGTTGGTTGTGATCGCGATCATCGCGATCCTGATGGCACTGATCCTGCCGGCAATCCAGTCCGCCCGTGAAGCGGCTCGCAGCACACAGTGCAAAAACAACCTGCGTCAGTTCGGGATTGCTCTGTACTCATGGAGCGACAGCGATCCAGCCAAGCGACTGTGTTCAGGTCAGTACGACTTTGTTCGCGACGGCGACCCAACGGTCTACAGCTGGGTTGGAAATGTTATGGCTGTGAAGGGTGGTCTGCCGGGTTCAATGTTGTGCCCAAGCAACGAACTGAAGGGCTATGAGAAGCTGCAGGACGCAGTTTCAAGAGCGAACGTATCCAGCAATAACTCACAGACACCGGTCGCGCGCATTGGTGTAGGCCCGATGGTAACTGCTCTGAACCTCGCGGGTGCTGCCAATAGCGCACTACGCGGCGAAGAATTGAAGGCATGGGTTCGCAAAGGTGTGAATTCAAACTACGCCAGCAGCTGGTTCATGAGCCGCGGCCAAAATCTGGTATCGAAGTCAACATCGACTTCAACCGGTACTCAATCATTGCTCATGAACGGCGCTGGCTGCAAGAGTCTGATCACAGATTCGGTGACTCAGGCGGCACGCTGCACTGGTCCTCTGACGCAGATTCAGCTCAGCAACTCAGACGTGCCTTCCAGCAACATTCCGCTGTTGGGTGACGCGGCTCCCGGCGACACCAGGGAAGCGATTCTGGATACCGGCTCGTTCACTGGTTCATTGGACGACAACGGCGTTCTGATCACCGGAGCGCGTCTGTGCGAAACAGCCAACGATGGTCCTGCCCGAGTTAATGCCACGACCAGCATCGAGTTGCTGGACACCGGTGCAGCCACCTTCAACGGCGCGGACGTAACGTTTTATAACCCAAAGCGATATCCGTTGGCGGGCGAAACTGTCACAGCAGCAAACCTTGCCACTTACGCTACTGATCCCAGCGGCGTGGGCCTGGTCTTTCAGGACACACGTGACTGGTACGCCTCACACAAAAATGGGGCAAACCTGTTGATGGCCGACGGCAGCGTCAAAACGCTGTTTGATACGAATGGCGACAGGTTCTTCAATCCAGGGTTTGATGCAACAAGCATGACTTCTGCTGGTGACGGATACACCCCAGGTCCGTGTGAAATTAATTCCTTTGAAGTGTTCTCTGCAACTTGGTTGCGGGATCCATCCACCTTTGCCAAGGGCACGTTCGAACAGTAATTCCGATGCAGAATCTACTGTTGGGCGTGTAGGCTAAATTTCGCGCGGGCTGCTCTGAGGTGTAGCCGGATTCGTGAGAATTCGGAGGCGGGCCACATTGAACCCTGAGTCTCAAGACTTTGGCCACAAGAAAAAGCCTGACTCACACCCGTGCGGAACATGAAACTGAGTCCGGCTGCAGAACCATTTCTGCAGCCGGATCTCTGTGTTTATACCGGGTTGCCCGTAGCTTGACTCTCCGAGTCGATCGCGTTTGTTCTGGTCTGAGACAATCGGGCGACGGTGAATTGCGGCTATGCCGTGTTAAGAGAATTACCATGACAGAAACAGGTCTGATGACAAAACCATGTCTGCAATGCGGATTTGCTAATCCAGCCCCTGCAAAGTTCTGCAGTGAATGCGGCGAGCGGTTGGTTGTTGCCAGAGTGCCCGATTCGGCTCTGGATTCAGGCACCGTCTCTTTGACACATCAAGGCGCGACAGCGCCACAGCCTGTTGATCCGCGCGCAGCGTTTGAGCAGTTCGTTTCGACACTTGCCGCTGAGAATGCAGCATCACGACTACAAACCATAATTGAAACAAGCCGAGCCCGGCTGAAGACCCTGGGTGTACCGCTTCCGAAAGCAACAAATCCGATTCTCGTGTCGTTGATGGAAAGCCTCAAGGCGCTGCCGAGTAACGAGATCTCAGCGCGCATTGCCATCGTGACAGCCCTCGGGCGCATGGGTGATCCGGCAGTTCTGCCGCCGCTATTGCTGGTCACAGGGGCTCAGTCCAAAGACGTGCGCAAAGCCACCTCGATCGCGCTCGGCTGCATTCGCCATCCGTTGTCGGCGTATTTACTGCTCCCCATGCTGCAGGACGGTTCTTCGCGCGTCAAGCAGGCTGCCTTTCAGGCATTGATTCAGATGAATCAGCCGCACACGGTTGAAGCGATTCTCTCAGCCTGTCTCGGCAGCAAGTCACTTCGCAGTCTGATTCTGGAAACGCTGCGACTGGTTACAGACGGCAAACGCAATGCGTTTTTTCAATTGCTGGGCGAATCAAATGTGGGCCAGCAGCCGGATTTGAAGATTGTGGCAGACTGGCTGCGATTTGAATTCCGCAATGCCATCACTGAATCACGTCCTGTGCAAACCACAAACACCGCGGCAGTTGCGCCTCAGCCAGTTCCCGAAACTCTCCCTCCGAAGGCGCGACGGCAACAGGAAGAACCTGTTCTGCAACGGGTTGCCGCCGCAGCGGATTCACAATCTTCCGATTCCAGCGTGTTCGGTTGGGGAAACGCCGAAAAAACTCAGTCAACCTTTGCGAATTCGGCGAACGGTGCGAATTCCGATTACCGGTACAGTGCGCGCACAACCGCTGCAGTCGCCAAAGAGTCGCAGACGCCCGATCGATATGAACTGACCCCCGATTTTGCCGAAGACGATGACTACGAAAGTGACGTCCGGCTGGTCGATGACAGCAACGACAGTGGTGCAGACTCAGGTTTCTTCAATTCAATTTCTGAATTCAGCTCGCACACTGAATACCATGATGATGACGATGATCGCAGCGAACTCGCCTCAAACGGGTCACAGCCTTCGATGTCGTTGAGCGGAATGCTGGCTGCACCACACATCCCAGGGCATTCGAGCGATCGAATGACTGGACTTGCGTCTCGGCATTCCAATAACGGCAATCGGCCGTCAGCAATCCCCGGCCATACGAATTACGGCTCGCCGGAGCCTGGCCAACCTTCGTTTCCTTTTTCTGCATACGATACAGCGACAGCGATGGGCAACACGCCTGGCTCAAGTATGCCGTTGATGCCCACGATGCATCCGGCAGCGAAGCCGGCAGACGGAATGATCCCGCCCGCCAACCACTCAGGCAATATGTCGGCAACTCCCGCATTCGACCTGACGGGCTCATCACCGCTGATTCCTGCATTCCACAGTTCGGCAACTCAACCTGTTGCTTTCACCGTGACAACCGGTGCCGCCGGGCAAGCGGCCTCTGATGTGACTTCCACGACTCACCAGTCCGGCACCACCTCCGGAGTGACCAATCTTGTCCTGCCAGATGAGGATGAACAGTCAATTGATGAGCTCGAAGCCGCAAGGGCAATCGCCACAGCGGCACACGAAAAAGCGTTGGCCCGCCTGAGTGCCGCGCGTGAGGATGCGTTTCGCAAACTCCTGGAAGGCGCTGAAGAGATCCCTAAGGCCCTGCCACGACTCCTGAAGAAGAGAATATCGACGCTGATGGCGACACCATCGACGAAGATGGATCGGATCATTGAACAGCTTCATGCGTTGGGTGCCACGAATTCGCCTGCCGCGCTTTCCACGCTGGCGTCATTCTGTCACAAGCCGGCAAAGCAGGTCCGCGAAGCATGTGCCCAGGCGATCGGTTGCATCGCGCACCCAGGCTCCGCTGTGCTGCTGCTGAAATTGCTCGCTGACAAGTCCGGGACAGTTGTGGAGGCCGCACTGAAGTCTCTGACAAAACTTGATCTGGAACCCACTCGCCCGGTGCTGCTTGCCGCTGGTCTCTGTGGAACCAGTCTGAGAACCGTGGTCACGGTCGGCGTTGAAGCAACGTCTGACGAGAAGAAATCGGAATGGGAAACCCTTCTGCTGGAAGTCCTGCGGGGTGACGACACGAACTCCGCCGCATTCGCCGTTTCGCTTCTTGCTCGGATTGCCGGAGACACACAGCTTGAGATTTTTCAGAAACTGGCAACGCACGAAACACCGAGTTTGCGAGCCGCCGCTGTCGAAGCGCTGGCACGCACACAGGCGAAGCGCGCCATCTCTCAGATCAACGACGCATTGGAAGACACAGATCCAACCGTACGGGCTCAGGCAGCGATGTCTGTGGCAACGATGTACAGTCCGCGGAGTGTGGAACTGCTCCAGAAGCTGGTGTTTGACAGTAATCTCAACGTGCGCCGCAATGCAGCGCAGTCGATGTCGCGGATTGATGAATCCGACCTTGCCGACGTGATCGCCAGGGCGCTGGATCAGGAGACCGACGCGACCACAGTGGAATATCTGCTGGCCGCATTGCAGCGCAACGGTGCCATCAGTTCTTTGCCAATTCTGCAGCGTTATATTGAAGGCGAATCGTCGCAATTTCGCGAGCAGGCGGTCAAGGCACTTCGTAAGCTGAAGATCCCCGCCAGCGTTCCTGTTTTCCGGCGACTGCTGGACGACCACACTCCAGCGCTGCGACGTCAGGCGATTGAGCAGCTGGCCGTGCTGAAACCTGACGGTGTTGTGCCGCGACTGCGAGAAATGTTGAAGCAGGATCCGGACGAAGCAGTCCGCGGCGCGTGCGCGAAAGCACTTGGCGACTTCGGCGACGAGACGTCAGTGCATCTTCTGGAAGAAGCTCTGGAAGATCATCCGCTGGTCCGGTTGCAGGCGGTGATTGCGTTAGGCCGACTTGGACAGGCATCGGCGGGGCCGATATTACTGTCATTGATGCGTGATCAGTTGCCGGAGGTACGCTATCAGGCCGTACGAGCTGTCGCTCAGCTGAAACTGGAAGGTGTGGAAGAGCAAATCGTTCCGCTGCTGGAGGATTCGGATGAAATGGTCCGTCGCGGGGCAGAGCAGTCTCTGCAGGATCTCGGACAGAGCATTGGAACAATTCGATCGAAGCGACTGCGAAAACGGTTTGTGAGTCTGGCTTCCAGACTCACACCGTCGTCCCTGGCCGGGGCGATCCCGGGCGGTTCGAGGAGCCTCTTGATCGTCATTGTCGCTGTCATGTTTATTGGCGGAATCTGGGGATTTTCGAAAGTGAGCTTTGTGATGGCTGGCGGAGAAAAACTGCCGGTGGGGCGTGTCGTGAGCGTCGGGGTTTCGGGATCGGCAAAGACGGTCAGCGTGTTGCGCACAAAAGGAGTCCTGGATGTCTGGTCCATCAGCGACGGAAATCTGGCGGCCCGAGTTCGGGTACCGGTTACGGCTGAGAGCGTGATTTCCGAAGAAAAAGGCGGCACAATTCTTCTAATGGGCACGGAACTCGGACGGTTGGATCCTGAGTCAGGGTTTAATACTGAGAAGATGCAGTCACTCAAACTGACGAAGCCGCCATCATCAGTCTACTATCACCAACGGTCGAATTGTGTCTGCATTTTTGAGGTCACTGGTGCAACGACCGTTCTGAAGGTCATCGATGCCGCAACGCTCAAAGAAACAAAAACCTTTACGATCAAAGCCGCATTGAACGGCATCGTGAGTCCGGACTTTTCGCTGGCTGCGATGCTGGATGCGAATGGCGTACTCACCCTCTGTGAACTGGAATCGGGAAACGTCTTTTCTGCCTCTGTAACACAGATGACCGGCCAGAAAGACCTTGGGTTCGTCGTCTCCATCGCGTTTACTGACGACATGAAGTATGTCGGCTTTTGCACATCCACGAATTTCGTGGCACTGGACGTCAAGAACCTGCAACTCGTCAAGAACATTCCAAGTCCGGATACCAATGGATTTGTCTCAGCGCAAGCAGTAACGAGTACCTCCGATTTTCACGTGCTTTCGGGCTCTGGCCGGGTTTACAGCCTGTCAAACGAACTGCAAACTGTGAACGAATCACAGATTGAACTTTCCACTCCTTTCACGATGTCTGTGATGGCCTCTGGCGGCGACCTTGTGGCTATGGCTCATCAGGACTTCTACGCTTTTGATGTGTACGGCATCAAAGATCAGAAGATTCTGCTGACGAATTCTGGTGAGGAATGAAAGCAGCTACGAAAACCGGGTGCTAGCGAGTTGTTGATTTCGTCACGTGGCTGAGTTTTCGTTTAACGGCAAGCCGCAGGCGACAGTTACGGTTCAACGACAAATGAAGTGCGCCGTGGTGAATTGTGTTCAACGGAATTGCGGTTGCGTAAGCCTGAAAGGCTTCTGGAATACAGCCTGGGGCAAGTGAAGTCGCTCCCGCGACAAACGCCGCCCCAGGTCAGGATGC
>JANOUN010000746.1:0-5435 GCA_031416875.1 Planctomycetota bacterium
ATAATTCTCCTTACCGCCATCTCGATGGTTCGATTTTCAGAAGGAATCGAGTGAGCCTCTTTTGTAGGCTATAAGCGTCAGTTGCCGTCGCACTTCTCTCTTCGGGATTGAGCCCGATACGATACACTGAACTTCGACCTGACTGCGCCACTCAACGACACATCGGCGTCGCTTCCTGTTCCTCTTCTACCCACAGATTCTGTGGAAGAGCTTTCCCCTGACGGAGTCTGGCATGCACAATTCAACATCCGGAAAGTGGTCGCCCCTATTGGCGTCGCCCGGTGGATTCCTGCCTTTCGTTGGCTGCGTTAATATGAACGGGCGGTCCCCAAAGTTTGCCGCAGGTGCGACTCGGCAGCGCAACGGGAAACCTGTGTACTTTATCAGCGAAGTGGTGGCACAGGAGTTCAACAAGCAGAAGTGCTGAACAGCAGGACAATCATGCCGTTTTACTTCGCCGAAGCGAGCTTGGGCGAACGGAGCCTGATGGCTCGAACTCGGCGAAACGCAGTGTACGCATTTTGGACGCTGGATTCGCTCGCGTTGAGGTGTTCTTAGGAAGGCCTTCTGAGCTTCCGATACCGACGGATCAAATGGTTGGTCGAACTGTCGTGTGCCAGGGCGGGCTCCGTCGTGCCTCCCAGCTCCGGCACGATCCGCTGAGCCAGCGCTTTGCCGAGTTCCACTCCCCACTGGTCGAAGCAGTTGATGTTCCAGAGAGCACCTTGCGCGAAGACCAGGTGTTCATAAAGCGCGACGAGCTTACCGAGGATTTCCGGTGTCAGTCGCTGAGCAAGAATAGTGTTCGACGGACGGTTTCCCTCGAAGACCCGATGAGGCACGAGCCAATCGGGTGTGCCCTCGGCTTTGACCTGCTCCGCGGTCTTGCCGAAGGCCAGAGCTTCGGACTGGGCAAAAACGTTGGCCATGAGAATGTCATGGTGCTGCCCGAGCGGGTTGAGCGATTCGGCGAACGCAATGAAGTCACACGGGATCAGGCGAGTTCCCTGATGGATCAACTGGTAAAAGGAGTGCTGACCGTTGGTTCCCGGTTCGCCCCAGTAGATCGGACCCGTCTCGCAGGCGACTCTGCTTCCATCCAGCGCCACCTGTTTGCCGTTGCTCTCCATTGTCAACTGCTGCAAGTAGGCCGGGAATCGCTTCAGATACTGGTCATACGGCAGCACAGCGATCGTATGTGCCCCGAAGAAATTGTTGTTCCACAGGGCCAGCAGGCCCATCAAGACCGGCAGGTTTTTCTCGAATGGAGCGGTGCGAAAGTGTTCGTCCATCTGATGAAAACCGTCCAGCATGGCCCGGAAGTTATCCGGACCGATGGCCAGCATCGTGGAGAGGCCGATAGCCGATTCCATCGAATACCGTCCGCCTACCCAATCCCAGAAACCAAACATATTGGCCGTGTCGATTCCGAACTCAGACACCCTGACGGCATTGGTTGAGACCGCAACAAAATGGCGGGCGACGGCTTTCGGATCACCACCGAGGCCTTTCAGTGTCCAGTCACGGGCGCTGATCGCGTTCGTCATTGTCTCCTGAGTTGTGAATGTCTTCGAAGCCACGATGAACAGTGTCTCGGCCGGATCCAGGTCATGGGTCGCCTCAGCGAAGTCAGTGCCGTCGATGTTGGACACGAAGCGGAACGTCATCGACCGATCGCTGTAATGCCTGAGCGCCTCATACGCCATCACCGGCCCGAGGTCGGAACCACCAATGCCGATATTCACGACGTTGCGAATGCGTTGACCGGTGTGGCCCTTCCATGCACCGCTGCGCACGCGGTCAGAGAAGTCCGCCATCTTGTCCAGCACCGCGTGGACCTGGGGAACAACGTTTTCACCGTCGATCATGATGGACGCCGTTCGTGGGGCGCGGAGGGCCACGTGCAGCACGGCGCGGTCTTCGGTGATGTTGATTCTGTCACCTCGAAACATCGCGTCGATTCGAGAGCGCAAGCCACATTGTTCGGCGAGTTGCACGAGGAGCCGGAGGGTTTCGTCTGTGATGCGATTCTTCGAGTAATCGAGAAAAATGCCGGCCGCCTCAACCGTCAGGCGTTCGCCGCGTTTTGGATCATCAATGAAAAGCTGGCGAAGGTGTACATCGTGGACCTTCTGATGGTGGGCTTTAAGGTCGTGCCACGCTGGAGTTGCTGTCAGGGATAAGCTTGTGTCGTTCATTGGTTCTCTCCGTTCACGTTTTCTATATTCGCTTGAAACTGCGGCTGTCCGAGAAGCATGGAGTGTTCTTCAATCGATGCCATGTTGGAAGCCCGGCGCAAGTAGAATTCAGAGAAAATCAATACTCATCTGCCACTGGGTTTGAGAAGTCATAAAAGCTGTGTGGCGAGTGCAAAAAAATGTGCTGCGTAACAGGGGCAGAATTATGTAGTCGGGCGAGGCAATCTCTTGCAGGACGATTCCGTTTTAGTTACCGTGGCTTCCTGCTGCGAAGTGGTCGGAACGATGCCAGATGATTATGCTGTGTGTCAGACGGACATAAGTTCCTGTTGCCGACTGTCGGCTGCATTTGGAGAAAACAAATGAGACGCTGGTGCTTAATTCTGGCAAGCGCGATCGTGGCTCTGAGCGGAGCAGATTGTCGTGCCCAATGGTATGGAGGCTGGGGCGGATATACAGAAGCAGCGACGCTGTACTCCGCTGCGGTCCGTAGTCAGGCAGAGATGACCATGGCGCAGGCGGCTGCGGCAGAAAGTTACGCTAAGGCATCCATCGCGAATGAACAGGCTCGCAGTCTTTACCTCGAAAATGAGGCCAGGTTCATCCAGCTGCGACGTGCAAATCGGGATGCCAAGGACGCAAGGGAAGAGCAGAAAAAGCAGGAGCAGAAGGCAAGAGCCGCGCTGCGCCCCCCGCCCAAGCCTGTCACGGCAGTTTATCCCAGGCTGTCATCAGATCAAATCGACCCGCTGAGCGGTGACTATGGAGTGTTGGGACCCGCGGACTATACGCCATGTCGAAAATTCCTCACGAGTCTGTCGGTCGAAGGCAATCATGCCCAGGAGGCACTGAGATGATGGCGTTTTTTCGTATTTCACTGTTCGGTCTGCTGTGCGCATTCGCCTGTACGGGCGCGTTCTCGACCTCAGTCTGTGGTCAGGATGCGTTACCGGATGCCACGGACTTGAAGTCTTTGGTGGAGAGGCTGCGATCCGGAAAAGCGGAAGAAAAATTTGAAGCAGTCGTCCAGCTTGGCTCGCTCGGCCCGTATGCTCAACCTGCAATTCAACCACTGGTGGATTTGTTAAAGACTGAAAACCCCGGATTGCGTTACGAATGTATCGTGGCGCTTGGCCAGATCGGTCCGATGGCACATGATTCAGCAGACAGTCTGACCGGTTTGCTGACGTCTGATGATGAGCTGTTGCAATCCGCTGCGCTTGAAAGCCTGCGACGCATTGGAACGGCATCTCCGGAAGCCCTGACTCAGATTCGTCGTCTGTGCCAGAACAAGAACTCGTCCCTCGCGATTTCGGCCATTCGCTGCCTTGTGATGATCTCGGGTGCAGACGATGAGCTTGTGCAGAATTCCATCCCTCACCTGGTCGCGGCACTGGGAGATCCACGTGCGGATGTTCGCAATGAAGCAGCGGTCACGCTTGTGGAAATCGGCTCTGCTGTCGTCCCTGCTGTTGCTGGGTCTCTGTCGGCGAATGATCCTCATGTTCAAATGAAGGCGTGCGAGATTCTGGGGAAGTTTGGTGATGATGCGGCATCGACGATACCCGCTTTGCTGACACTTCTGCAGAATGATAATGAAATGGTAGTCAGGGCCGCCACAACCGCACTTGGAGAAATTCATGCTGACCCGGCAGCGGTGCTGCCCGCGCTGAGCGCTCTGCTGCAGCGGAAATCTGCTGCCGTTCGCATCATTGCCGTGCGGGCAATTGCCGATTATGGCCCGGCAGCCGGGGATTCAGCGGCGCTGATGCTGAGCCTCCTGGCGGATGACAGCATCATGCTGCGCGCCTCCGCGGTCGATGCGCTGGGACGAACCGGCGACAGCCGCGTCGAAGTCATTGAGGCTTTAGTCAAGGCCTTGTCGGATGGCCACGCGCCGGTGACGCTGAATGCTGCTAATGCCCTGTCGCACATTGGCACACCGGCCGTGCCCGCACTTGTGCAAAAACTTGCTGACGAACATTATCGGCGGCTGGTGGTTGAGGTCCTGGGGGAAATTGGCGCGGGTGCCGAATCTGCGGTTCCTGCTCTGGTCGAACTGCTGAGCCGAGTCGGGGACGACCTGGAATTGCGGCGTGAGGTTTTCATTGCGCTGGCTTCGATTGGTCCGAAAGCGACCGTAGCGACACCAGCCATGATGAAGATTCTCCAGGATCCCGCGGCTGGCGACGCACGAGCTGGAGCCGCTTATGTCCTCGCGCGCATTGGAGAAAAGAAGGCATTGCCGGTATTGCAAAAGCTCATCACCGTGGCCGAAGAGGAACGAGTTCAGCGTTCGGCCGCGTGGGCGCTGGTCACGCTTGATCCCCGGAACGCGGAAAGCGTGAAACTCGCAATGCCGTATTTGCTTCAGGCAACTTCCTCGGACATTCCATTCGTGCGAAAGGAAGTCATGACAGCATTCACGACTCTGGGGCCGGCAGCCATTGCTGCCCTGCCATCAATGCTTGAGCATGCAGCCAACGATGCCGATGCATCGATTCGAATGCAATCTCTGCACGGTTTGGCTGAGATCAAGGCACCAGCCGCTCAAGCACTGCCGGTCGCCATGGCTTCGCTGGATGACCCGGATGCGAAGGTGCGAAATGCCGCCCGTTACCTGCTGGGGACGCTGGGAAAAGAAGCGCACGCTGCCGCTCCATTGCTTCGTGAGTCACTTCGTCACGGAGATGAACTCGATAGAATCCTCTCGGCATGGGCTCTGGTGCATGTGGAACCCTCGAAGGAGAATTCTCAGGCTGCCATTCCGCTGCTGCTGACTGCGCTGCAGAATCCAAATCCCCAGGTTCGCCTCGAAACCGCCATCACTCTTGGCACAATCGGGGCCGGATCACCAGAAGTCCGTGCTGCTCTTGAGACGGCTCAGAATGATGAGGACCCGCTGGTGAAAGACGCTGTCAGCAAGGCACTGAAAGCAGTCACGCAGCGACGCTGATCGTGGGGGAAGCTTCCAGCTTGCCATCACTTCATGGAAACTCAGTGTTTTTTTACAATCCTGACAAGCTGTAAGCTTATCCCACTACAAATCAACAGACCGCTAGCGGTCTGTTGATTTAGTGATTTTTGGGGCTCATGATCCTGCCAACCCGAAGCGGCCGCGAGGCCATCAGCCGTTTATGGCGCGCTGGCGGGTCGAGGTGGTTTTAAAAAAAAAAAAAGCAATCGCCGTGCCGCTCAACCAAAAAAGCATAAGTTAAAGGCGTTGTGGTCTCCCCC
>JANOUN010000747.1:0-5205 GCA_031416875.1 Planctomycetota bacterium
CGCGCTGAAGAATCTGACGAGGATCTGATCACCGTGCTGGCGGGTATCAGCAGATACTCTGGCGCGACGAGCATTCATCTGGTCGCTCACAGCATGGGAAATTTTGTACTGACCGAAGCGTTGAAGACCATGGATGATCGACGGCCAGCTGGCACTGCGCAATTGCCGCTGTTCGATCAGGTCGCCCTCGCCGCTCCGGATATCAATGCGCGGGAATTTGTGGAACGCACGGGCGAACGAATCCTCCCGTTCAGCCGACGCTTCACTGTTTATGCGTCAACGCAGGATAAAGCGCTCCGACTTTCAAAAGCCGTCAACGGATTTGAGCCACTTGGTTTCCTGAATGAATACTCTCGAGTCGGTGCGAAGAAGCGGCTGTTTGATCTGGTCGATGTTTCTCAATTGACAACGGGATGGTTCGACAGCGGACACATCTATTACGGTGACATGCCGGAGATGATTTCAGACTTTAGTTTTCTCTTCCGAGGCATTCAGGCCCGTTCGCTGCAGCGCGGCCTTTCAGAAACTCCACCGATCTACAGAATTGCGCGACGCGGGCCGTAGTCGCGACGATACGGCAATTCCTGCTGGAGATCCGAACATCATGATGCGATGCGCGAATTTCCGGGCGAATGAGCACGGCGCGAGACGAATCTCGCTGTTGTGTGAAGCTGCCTTCCGTCGTAAAAAACGCGAATGATGTTTCTGACTTATACGAATTTCCGTCAGCGCACTTTGGCTGGGATCACGAAATGTTCCCGTGACCGAAGTGGTATCGTGAATCTGCCGTGTCGCAGAACGTCGGCGATATTTGCGATGTTACTGCTTGTCACCTGGTTGAGTTGCCTGGCAGGCGATGCACTCGCGGATGACGGGCACACCGCGCGGGATGAACATTTTGCCGCGAGTGGTCCGTTCGGGACGGACGCAAATTTACGTCAACAGTCGGAGACATTTTTTGGAGCGTCCACGGTCGGGGCAGAGAATAACAGCTGCGAAAAGCCTGTAAGTCAGGAGGAAACCACCGCTGCGTCGCTGCTCCAACAGCCTCTCAGTTTTGGATCGTCACTGTCCGGGGCACCGGACTTCCTGTCTCAAAACGTGCCGTTCATCGAACGTGCCTTCAACAGTAAAGGAGAATCGCATCCGCACGACGTCAAACGACTGTCAGGCATCCAGCTCGTCTCCGCTGATTCAAATGTCACGTTCCTGAGGGCTCGGAATTCCGGGAGCACGGCAATCGCGGCTGCGACAGCAGTGGCTCCGCTGCAGCCCGTGCCGCAGGAAAACTCTGTGCCGGAACCGAGCGACACTCCAAAGGCTGGAAACGTCGGTAATGTGATGGTGATTCCCGCGCAGGTTGCTCCGAGCCCGACGGCAGCCGTGAAACTCCCGACGCCGGAAGCCTCTCCCGCTGAAGCTCCGACAAATGACGTGGCAACGGCGACAATCACATTGGAGATGATTACAGCGCAACGCCTTGCGGCTGAGGTGCTGCCGGATCTCAAAGACGAAGTGAAAGTTCAGTTGGCGAAACATTTCCAGCGCGCCTCTGAATCGATCGCCCAAAAAACGGACATTGACAAGCGGATCGGGGAGCTGAAAACAGAAAAAGAGAACGGCCCGACGCTGATCGCTGAACATCGAGCACTGCTGACTCAGCCTCCGCCGAAATCTGAGCCGGAGTATCCACCGGGGGCGACGGTGGCCGAATTGGATCAATTGCGTCTGGCCGACGAAGAAAAAGCGGCAGCGTCACGACAACATATGGATGCGTGGGAGGCTAAAGCCAAGACACGAGCTGAGAAAAAACCTCAGATGCCGGCTTTGATCGAAACCACGCGCAAGCAACTGGAGGACGCTGAAAAAGCCGCTTCCAGTGCAGCACCTGACGGGGAATTACCGGTTCTCGGGTCCGCGCGTCGCCTGGATCAGGAATCTTACATCCTGTTGCTTCGATCCCAGCTGGAACTCTATCGCGTTGAGCAAACTCGCTACGAAGCGTTGAATGAATTGTTTCCTCTGCAGCACGATGTGCTGACTCGGGCCAAGAACGCCATTGATAAACGCATCGAGTTGTGGAAAACGGTCCTGGCCGATGCACGGCGGGATGAGAGTGCACGCCAGGCACAGGAAGCCCGTGAAAAACTGCGAAATGCCCACCCGACATTGCGGGATCTGGCTGAGGACAATTCGCGTTTGACGCTGCGTCGCAAGGAGTTGCAGGAATTTCTGCAGACCAAAGTCAAGGAACTGTCCGACGCGAATGCGACGCTTTCAGGTGTGGAGCAAAAATTCAAGAACGTCTCGGAAAAAGAAAAACGGGCGGGTCTGACAACCGCCATCGGACTCCTGCTTCGCAGTCAGCGCTCGCATCTGCCCGCGGCCCGTGGCTATCGTCGTCAACAACAGGCTGCGGAGCAGGACATTGTTCGACTGCAGACTGAACAGATGCCCCTGGAAGATGAACGCAGCGACCTGGGCGACATCGAAGCGCAGGTGGAAGCGTCACTCAATTTGATTTCGGTTAACGATGCCGCAAATGGTCAGTTACGTGAGATGACAGTCGAACTCCTCTCCGACCGTCGACACTATCTGGACGACCTGCTGGCCGACTATGATTCATGCCTGCAGACGCTCGCAGAAACGGACGTGACCTGCCGTCGCCTGGAGACGACGATTCGCGAATACGAAAGTTACATTGATGAGCGTGTGCTCTGGATTCGCAGTGCGTCAGCGGTGGATTCCGGGTTCATTCAGAAGACGTGGGCATCAGCGCAGTCGTTTGCCACGCATCGCCAATGGATGCCGCTGGTCGAATTCATGGTGCATGATGCGCAGGGATACTGGCCGCTCTACGGATTGGTTCTGATAGCGTTCGGCCTGATTATTGGCTTAAGTCGTCGCATGCGCCGGTTTGTGGCTGAGCTGGGAGATACAGCACAGAAGCAACTGGATGCAGGGATTCCATTGACGCTGCTGGCCACGGGTTTGACAGTCGTGATGGCCACGGCATGGCCGATGTTGCTGTGGTTCGTCGGATCGCGGCTGTCGTACGCCGACATGAACCTTGCATCAGCCCTCAGTCTGGCGTTTCTGCTCTGTGCGGCGGCCCTGTGTCTCGTCGATTTTTTTCGGAAACTGTGTCGCAAACGCGGCGTGGCAGAATCCTTTCTGGCATGGCCACAGTCCATCGTCCGCAGTCTGCATGCCAATCTGCTGCTCTACGTGGCAGGTGGTATTCCACTCAGCTTTATCGTGGGAACAGCCAGTCGACTTGACGACGGAACGAGTACTGATTCCGTGGGCCGACTGGCGTTCGTGAGTTTCTGTCTGCTGCTGGCGATGATGCTGCGTCGCATCGTGCGACCCTCCGGGGCGATTATTGGAGACCTGTTGCGATCCAATCCAAATTCAATGATGTATCGTCTGCGCTGGCTGTGGTATCCGCTGGCTGTCGGATCGCCACTGTGCCTGGCAGTGCTGGCTCTGATGGGATACCAGTACACGGCGGAACAGTTGATGATTCGGCTGCAACTGACATTGGTGCTTTCGATCGTGCTGTTGATCACGTACACGATGCTGATGCAATGGATGCTGGCCGCGAAACGCAGTCTGGCGATGAAGCAGGCAAGAGCCCGTCGAGTCGCGGCACTGGCCGCGGCCCAGCGGGAAACGGACGACGGCGGCGGCAGCGAGTACAGCCCGATTCCGGCAACTGAACCACCTCAGGTGGATCTCTCGCTGCTCAATCAACAGATGCTGCGTCTGGTGCGCGGCACCGCCTGCATTCTGTTTTTCACCATCGGCTGGGGTATCTGGGGACAGGTTCTCCCGGCACTACAGGTGTTCAGCAGGATTGAACTGTGGTCGGTTGTCGTCGAAACAACACAACAGGCCGTTGCGGGTGTTGAAGGCGCAGCCGTTCAGGAAATTACCCGCATCGAACCAGTCACGCTGGGTCATCTGTTGTTTTCTGCCCTGGTGTTTTCTGTGGCGGTACTTGCCAGTCGAAACCTGCCGGGGCTGCTGGAACTCGTAGTGCTCCAGCGGCTTCCCATGGATCATGGAGGTCGCAACGCCATTACGACACTCTGTCGATATGCATTCATGCTGGCGGGATGCATTGTTGCCTGCAATACGATCGGCATTCGCTGGGGCAGCGTCCAGTGGCTGGTGGCCGCATTGACTGTGGGGCTGGGTTTTGGCCTGCAGGAGATCTTTGCCAACTTTGTGTCTGGTCTGATCATCCTGTTTGAACGACCGGTTCGCATCGGAGATGTGGTGACGATCGACAGTGTGACGGGCTGTGTGTCGCGAATCCAGATTCGGGCGACGACGATCACCGACTGGGATCGCAAGGAGTACATCGTCCCCAACAAAGAATTTGTCACCGGAAAACTGCTGAACTGGACTTTGTCAGACAAAACAAACCGCATCGTGGTGAAGATCGGAGTGGCGTATGGCACAGATACCGAGAATGCGCTGGCGATGCTGCAGCAGATTGCCGACGAACACCCCCTGATTCTGAAAGATCCGCCGCCAGTCGTTGGCTTTGAAGGTTTCGGCGAGAGCAGTCTGGACCTGGTACTGCGTTGTTTCCTGCCAAGTCTCGACAACCGTCTGAAAGTCATCACACAACTGCATGTGATGATTGATCGCCGGTTTAAAGAAGCCCAGGTTGAGATTGCGTTTCCTCAGCGGGATGTGCATGTCCGTTCGATGCCGCCACAATTTGGACGAGCCGCATCCGTGACACCCCTCTCGGGCGAAATGACCATGGAGGCTTCGCCACAGAATGTCCACCCGATCAAACGATCGGCGTAGTGTTTTCATCGGATGGAACAGGCCGATCCGACCGATGGCAATGCACCGGCGGGCAGCCTACAGGGACCCGTATCCACCGAAATCGGGCGATCTCCCCGAAAATCGCCCCGGAATGGCCTGAAATCTTATGGGAGTCCGGAAATGCGACAGTCTGCCTGAGCGGACGGGTTTACATAAATTCGCAAACCCGATATATCTTCCGCACGATTCGTGGACCGGAGCGCAGCCTGCAATGGAGCAGGCAACCGGAAGAGTACCTCGAAGGACTGGCTGTGAATAGGAATTTCACGGTCGGTGTTTTGTTTCGCCGGAGGAAAACATCAGTGTCGATTGAAGAAAAAGTGATTGGTATCGTGAGCGACCAACTGGACGTTCCGA
>JANOUN010000748.1:0-5805 GCA_031416875.1 Planctomycetota bacterium
AATCAACAGCCCGCTAGCGCACTGCTCAGCCCAGCAAACGTTGATAATGTTGTTTTTCTGAGAAGGTTTTTCACCACGAAGTGCGCCATCTTCAATCATGTTCCATGAGTGGGGTTGCGGGCGAAGAACACGGCGAGTCCATTCGCTCTCGAAAACAGGGGTGCCCGCGAATGGCGCGAAGGAGCGCGAAAACGGAAGTTCCGTTACAATCCCGACCGCGATTCAGATTCGCGCCCATCCGCGCGATTCGCGGGCAAAACACGGACTTCATTTCACCTGCGAGGGAACGCTGCCAGGCCAGACAAACATCAATCATACCCCATGATTTGGGCTGCGGGCGAAGCCCGCGCCAAGGCTGATACAAGTTGCGATCAAATCGTGTGCCCTTGAGCGCTGGGCCGCCCGTGGAACGATCCCACTGGCGTCCGTGCGCAGTCTGCATGTAAACGAAAAAAGGATGGCCTGCTCTGACGAGCCGACCATCCTTTTATTGGATCATGAATATTCCAGAACCAAGCCGGAACACTCTTACTGTAATGCCCAGTAAATCGGACTAGTAACGGTCGCGTCCACCGCCACCACCGCCACCACTTCCTCCACGACCGCCGCCGCCACCACCGTAGCCGCCGCCGCCACTGCCCCCGCGACCGCCGCCGCCACCACCGTAGCCGCCGCCGCCACTGCCTCCACGACCGCCGCCACCACCACCGCCGCCGCCACCGCTTTCGCGAGGACGTGCTTCGTTGACGACAATCTGGCGACCGTCAAGATCAGAACCGTTCAGAGCACGAATGGCTTCATCACCACCGGTCTCCATCTCCACAAAACCGAATCCCTTGGATCGGCCTGTTTCGCGGTCACTGACGACCTTGGCTGAAGTCACAACGCCATACTGAGCGAAAGCCTGCTCGAGACCCTCAGACGTAGTGCCCCACGCGAGGCTACCCACAAAAATGTTCTTACTCATCACAATACCCTTGAGCTTGACAGCTAACAAAACACCAGATCGTTGCCACAACGGCAACCGTTTGAACACAAATTTAATTGCCCGCTGATCAAAAACATCAGAGGCTTATTGCAAAGGTGTATGCTGCGCAGGAGAACTCAAGATCGGACGAGACTGAAAGTACGCGACTGTCTTCGAGATTACTGATGGCCACACCCACCGAGTCCGGCAGATTCAAAAATGAATCCCACTGTCCTCAGGCAGGTGTCACATTACCTTCCACATAAAAGAATAGCAACACCAAACGCGAGCCACAATCCTCAACCCCATGTTCCGCAAACTTCGCGAAATCCTGGCGGCCCCGAAAAGTGACATTTCGGCAGTTTTCGCTGGTGGAATTTCGCGGACCGCAGCATGTCGTTTTGCAATTCTGCCAGTCATGGGGAATTGCCTGTTGGAATCGATGGAACAACGAACAGTGGACGCCGCAGCAGTTGCTATCGTCCCATGCTTTGCCCTGAGGGTCGTTTGGCCTTTGCTGCTTTCAAGTCATAGTTGTCGTCGCCGACAACCTCGGCCAGCGCCTGCAGAAACTCTGGTCCGATGTTGACTTTGCATTCGTTGCCAGTCGTCAGAATGTAACGCAGTCGCGAGACCGACGAACCTTCAGATTGCTCGTCGGAATCGCCATGCCCATTGCTGTCAGCATCTCCATTCCCGCTCAGGGTTTTGCTGCCGCGAACATTCTCGGCAAACGAATCGACAATCAAAATGACTTCCGTCGAGCCCGGGAAACGCGACACGACACTTCGGACTCGCTGAATGTCTTCACTGGAATGCAGACCTTTTTCAAACTTGATCGCGACCTGGGCGGTGAACTCCTTATCGGCCTGATCGAGCGTATAAATCCGATTCACCACGAGGTTCGGTTCGCGGCTGCGTCGATCGACTTTTCCAGCGACGATGATCACGTTTTCCGTCCTGATCAATTCTTCATATCGTGCATAGTCTTCAGGCCATGCGATGCACCGTATGATGCCGGACGAATCTTCCAGATCGAAGTTCGCATAGCGATTGTGTCCGTTGCGGCTGCTCTTCTTTGCCGTCGCCAGCTTGATCGACGAAATCATGCCGCCGACGGTCACCTGCACACCGTCTTCCATCTCCGCCAGCTCAGAATTATGATTCGTCGCATACCGTTCTATCCGCCGTGCATGCTGGGTCAGCGGATGGGACGTCAGATAAAAACCGATCGTTTCCTTCTCCCACGCCAGCTTCTGCGACGGAGTCCAGTCCGGAACATCCGGGAGACTGATGGCCATCGGCTCGCCAGCGTCATCCGTGTCATCATCATCGCCGCCAAACAGACTCTTCTGGCCGCGTGCCTTGTCTTTCTGTCGTGACAACGCCGACTGGACAGCACGTTCGACAATCGCTGACTGTTGTGCCCTCATTCCCGGCAGGGAATCCAGTGCTCCAGCCTTAATCAGCGTTTCCAGCGTGCCTTTGGTCAGCACTTTTGGATCGACTCGTTCGGTCAGATTGAAAATATCCTTGAACGGGCCATGCGCTGTGCGTTCATCCACAAGCGCCTGCACAACGTTCTGCCCGACACCTTTCAGCGCGGCAAGACCAAATGTGATTTTATCGCCCAGGACGCTGAAATCGACATCAGACTGATTGACGTTCGGCCCCAGCACTTCAATTTTCATTCGCCGCGCATCATCGACGTGTTCGCTGATGCGTTCCGTACTTTCCATTTCGCAGCTGAGCAGTGCGGCCATGAACTCGACGGGATAATGAGCCTTCAGGTACGCTGTTTCATACGCAATCAGACCGTACGCCGTGGAGTGCGACTTGTTGAAACCGTAACCCGCGAACGCCACGATCAGATTCCACAGCTCCTGAGCCACCTGCTCGGAAATTCCATTCGACACCGCGCCCGCAATATACTCCTCGTGGAAACTGGAGATGATCTCCTGACTCTTCTTGCTGATCGCCTTAATGCATTTGTACGACTTGGACAGTTCGATGTTGCCCACTCGATTCAGAATGCGCATGACCTGTTCCTGGTAGACCATCACTCCGTAGGTCTCAGCCAGGACTTCATCGACAACCGGATGCACTTTACGCGGCGGCTTGCGACCGTGTTTCACATCCACATATTCCATCACCATCCCGCCTTCCAGCGGACCGGGACGATACAGCGCCGACGTCGCAATAATATCAGCGAAGCAGTCGGGCTTCATCTTTGTCAGCAGGTCACGCATCCCGCCGGATTCCAGCTGGAACACGCCTTTTGTTTCACCGCGCTGCAACAGGGCGAATGTGTCTTTGTCATCCAGATGCGTCTTGACATATTCAAAATCGAAATCCGGGTGTGTGCGTGTGACGTTTTTTACCGCCTTGTCAAGAATCGTGAGATTTCGCAAACCCAGAAAGTCCATCTTCAGCAGGCCGACTTTTTCCACTGTCGGGCCGTCCCACTGCGTGATGATGTCGTCCTTGCCTGTGATCGTCTGCAGCGGCAGGACGGTATCCAGCGGCACGTCGGCAATCACAACGCCCGCCGCGTGAGTCCCCGCACTGCGTGCCAGACCTTCGACAGCGATGGCAAATGTCAGCACTTCCCGCGCGACCGGATCGGTGTCGTACGCCGCTTTCAGATCCGCGCTTTCCGTCAGTGCGGTTTCGAGTTTGATATTCAGCGTGTCCGGAATCATCTTCGCAAGTTCGCTGACACGTTGCAGCGGCACGTTGAGCGCGCGGCCAACGTCGCGGATGGCATTTTTGGCTTTTAATGTGCCGAACGTGCCGATTTGAGCGACGTTGCGTTCGCCGTATTTCTGCTTGGTATAGTCGATGACCATCTGCCGTCGATCGCGACAAAAGTCAATATCGATATCTGGAGGTTCTGTGCGGCTGGGGTCCAGGAATCGCTCAAACAGCAGGTCGTATTTCAGCGGGCAGACGTCTCCCAGTCTCAGGAGATACGCCACGATGGCTCCGCACGCAGAACCCCTCGCACCGCACGGAATTCCGTTGCGGCGAGCGAACTCCACGAAGTCCCACACGATCAGGAAGTAACTCGCGTAGCCCTTCGAATTGATCACACTCAATTCGTATTCCAGACGCTTCCAGTGGCGCTCGGTGAGTTCATCACCGTACCGTTCGTGCATGCGCTGATGACAAAGATCCTTGAGGTATTCGGTATCCGTCTGCTGGTTCGGCGGGCGAAACACGGGATACAGCTTGCGGTCACCCAGTTGGATATCGACTCGATCGGCAATCTCCTGCGACCGGGCAACCGCATGATCGAGCCCCGGAAAACAGGCGTACATCTCATCCGGCGTGCAGACAAACAAGCCGTCATGCTCCATCTTCATGCGTTTTTCATCATCGCGTGTCGTCCGCGTATTCACGCACAGCATGACGTCCTGAATTTTGGCATCGGACTTGTGAAGGTAATGCGCGTCGTTCGTTGCTACCAGCGGCAGGCCCACACGGTTGGCAAGATCGACAGTCAATTCCATGCAGTCTTTCTGGATCTGAAAGCCCGCATTCTGGATCTCCATGTAAAAGCGATCACCGAACACCCGCGCGTACCATTCGACCAGTTGCTTTGCATCGTCGTTGTTTTCTGCCAGCAGCAGACGGGACAGCTCCGACGACGCACATCCCGACAGGCAGATGATGCCTTCGTTGCACTCTTCCAGAATCTCCCGGTCAATCCGGGGCTTATAGTAAAAGCCTTCCAGGTAGGCCGTGGATGACAGCTTGATCAGATTGTCGAATCCCTTGCGATTCATCGCCAGCAGCGTCAGATGCGACGACGCTTCCTTCTGGCGACTGGCACTTCGATCAGACCGCCGTCCCGGTGCGACGTAGGCTTCGTATCCAAGAATCGGCTTGATACCGCCTTTCTTGCAGCCGTTGTAGAACTCAATTGCACCGTACAGGTTGCCGTGGTCGGTGATCGCCACCGAATTCATGCCGCTCGCTTTGACGTGCTTCACCAGTTCCGGAATGCGGTTGACACCGTCGAGCAGACTGTAATGTGTGTGACAGTGCAGGTGGGCAAATGGTCGGGTGGAAATCGCCCCAGGTGCGATGATATCGGGAGCTTTTTCAGCCATGATTGTCGGTCCGTCGGATGCAAATGTGACTCAAAATGTCCTGGACATCACATTGTATCAACTAGACGCGGCATGCATACTACTGCTCTGTCACGCATTCAGTGATGGGTTGTGTGCCACTGGCTTTGCCAGTGTTCCCCATTGGCAGGAAGCACTGGCAGAGCCAGTGGCACACATCAATACACGATTGACAGAACTCTACGGCAGTTCGCGAATTCGCAGGCCGCGAAATTCGATCGGTGAACCTTCGGATTCCAGGCACAGAAAACCGCTCGCGGGCTTGCAGTCTCTGCCTCCGGAAACTTCTTCGCCGTTCACCCAGAGCCTGACTTCGCCGTTAATTGCACGGATGTAGTAGTGATTCCATTCGCCGACTCCGTGACTCAGATTTTTGCTGGGAAAGCTGCGTTTGCCACCGGGGGCCACAGGTGGAAACGGTGTCATGTCGGCATTGCCGGTTGGAAACACGTCGCCGTTCGTCGTAAACCAATCCGGTTCCTTGCCGGTTTGCTTGCGATAGTTTTCCGTGTAGCCGTGATCCAGAACCTGAACTTCAATTCCCGCCGGCAATCCGTTGCGTTTCAAAGCTGAAAGTGATTCTTCACTGGCCCACAGAAACACGCCCGAGTTGCCGGCAGATTTCAAGTGCCGCCATTCGACGACCAGTTCAAAATTGGTGAGTTCCGTGTTTGTCCGCATGACACCGACCGGACTCCCGGTGCA
>JANOUN010000749.1:0-2282 GCA_031416875.1 Planctomycetota bacterium
ACGGTGGCGCTGGCTGAACAGCTTGGCTGTGATGCAAATTCAGTCTTTGTGTGTTCGACGGGCGTGATCGGTGTGCCTTTGCCGATGCCCACAATCCTCAGTGGCATTCCCCATGGCATCCAGGCACTTGGGACATCGGACAAGCATTTTCTGGATGCCGCCACGGCGATGATGACGACTGATACATTTCCCAAGCTGACGTCTGTGGATGTTGCCGTAACTGGCGGCACTGTCCGCGTCTCCGGAGTCTGCAAAGGCGCGGCAATGATTGCTCCGAACATGGCCACGATGCTGTCGGTCGTCATGACGGACGCTGAACTCACACCGGAGCAGTGTGATTCGGCACTGCGGTTTGGTGTCGATCGCACGTTCAACTGCATCAGTGTCGATGGTCACATGAGTACCAGCGACACCGTGTTGTTGCTGGCCAACGGAGCGGCGGGCGGATCACTTTCTGACTCTGACTTCGCCAAAGTCCGTGAGGCAATTCAACTCGTCTGCCAGAAACTGGCAACGGACATCATCCGCGATGCCGAAGGAGCGGATCATTTTATCACGATTGATGTCACCGGCATGGAAACCCGGGAAGCCGCCTATCGCATGGCGAAAGAGATCGCCGACAGTGCATTGGTGAAAACGGCGATCGCCGGCGGAGACCCGAACTGGGGCCGCATCGTCTCAGCCGCAGGTTACGCCCACGTCGATTTCGACACGGCCTTCGTTTCGCTCCACATCAATGGCACCGAAGTCTACCGCGCCGGCATCCCGGTCCCGTTCGATGCTGCCGCCCTCTCAAAGCAGCTCAAAACCAACCGCGATGTCCATCTGGAACTTGCGATCTCCGGTGGTCCCTGCTCCGGCACAGAATCCGTCCGTTTCTGGACGTCCGACCTGACGCAGGAATACGTGCGGTTGAATTCTGAGTACACGACGTAGGTGACCCATTCGTTTAACCGCGTGGGCAACGCCCCGCGTTTGGGAATCCAGCCAGCGGGAGGCAGCAAGCGCGGCCCGCTGGGCACGCGGTTAAACGAGTCGATGCCGACTGTATGCGGTAGAGCTTCGACTTGGCGTGCGGAAAAGTGCGGTCCATGAGGAGTGCCGGTTTATCGGGGTTTTGTTCCTGTTTGGACGACGGCATGTGCGATTCGTCCCGCCAGGGACGGTTGACAATAGCCCACCGTTTCAACGGTGGGTAGTGTTGCCGGCAATCCTGAGAGTCCCGACAGGGACGGCAGATATTTGTCTTGGTGCAAAGGCGTGGACTTAGGCGAGCGGGGGATGTCAATCCCCTGATGCGTGCCGGTCACACAAGGCAAATCAGGGCACTTACGTACCCCGCTCGCCGAACAATTTCTTAAAGTTCATTGGAGGCATGGTTCGCTGAAATCCGTCTGTGATCGTCGTTGCTGGCGGGAACATCTTTCGTCCCTGACGGGACTTTCGGCTTCAATCTGGTGCAAACCCACCGTTAAAACGGTGGGCTATTGTCGGGCGTCCCTGGCGGGACAAACGCTGCGAAACAAAAGTCAACTCACGCGATGGGAGTCGAATACAAAGTCATGCGTACGCCAGGGCTGGCCCGTTGGGCCGATGAACAACTATTTCCCGGTCTCCTCGCCAGCGACGTCCGAGAAGTCCGACGCGATCTGGCACGTCGGCAAAGCCAGTTGCAGCTCGGCGATTCCAGCGGCAGTGGCTTTGGTACGGCGAAGGTCGAGGGATTCGAGGTTCGTCAGGCTGGCGAGGTGTTTGATTCCGGCGTCTGACAAGCCGCTGCCCGCCAGGGACAGTTGTTTGATTTGCTTCAGCTCGGCCAGATTTTTCGCGGTCAGGTCAGTCAGCGTCGGGCAACCGAGCGACAGGTCGATCAACTCCGGCCGGTCGCGCAGGGAGACCAGACCGCTACCACGAATGTCGTTGCCGTCCAAGACCAGCCGTTTCAGCGCCGGCAGCTTCGGAAGTTGGGCGAGTGACTGGTCGTTCAGTCCACCGTTGACCAGCGACAGTTCGGTCAACGCGGTTTGCTTTTCCAGCGTGGCCAACCCGTCGCCCGTGACGTTGTTCTCGTCAAGCACCAGCCGTTGGAGTGTCGGCAGCTTTGGCAAGATGGCCCAGCTTCCGTCCCGGGATTGGCCCCTGGCCAGCGACAACTCCTGCAAACCGTAGATGGCGGCTAGGAAATCGTAATTCAGACCGGTAATCCCCGACAGGTCGATGCGCTCCAGCCGGTCGAACTCGGGGAAGCGCAGCCAGGACATTTGCTCCGGCAGGTTACCCAG
>JANOUN010000750.1:0-4321 GCA_031416875.1 Planctomycetota bacterium
AGTCCGCCACCTGCCTCGCCATCCGCGCCGCGACGGATCGGTTGAAATTCCTCACCCAGTTTCAGGTTGGTCACCGTGCCGTCAGGCGCGGTGAGTTTCACGTGGGTCGCTTCGCTGATCACAACATCACCCAGAGCCACGTCAAATGGCTGACGGTAGGACCCCTCCGGCATTGCAGGTTGTAGTCCGAATTTCTGATACTCGGCGATGATACGTGCGGCAGACCGCTCGATCCCCTTCGTTTCAATCCCTCGGCCTTCCTGATCGTCCGACGCAAAGTACTCGATGTCGTTCCGCACACGCGACACTACCGCTTCGCGGCTGAGTTCTTCGGCACCCTGCAATGAGTCCTGAGTCAAACTGAGCAGCAGATATACACTGACCATCAATCCATGACGCGAAAATACTCGCATACGTATTCCTTCAATAAGTGGACTCATCCGCTATGTCAGCCGGGGAGATTGAGATCAGGATGTATCAAGAGAGTGAAAGCGCCAGTCTGACCGACGCACCAACGCGCGGAAGGTGTGAACCGCGCGTTGGTTTGTCGCGTACTCAAGACGGGTCGCGCGCTGTCAGCAATCGATGCCATTCCTGGTGAATTGGCTAGCCCTTGGCTGCTGCAAAGCGACGAGCAACTTCCGCCCAGTTGATCACGTTCCAGAATGCGGACACGTAGTCCGGACGGCGATTCTGATAGTGCAGATAATAGGCGTGTTCCCAGACATCGAGTCCCAGGACAGGTGTTCGTCCTTCGGACAGCGGAGTGTCCTGATTCGCCGTGCTTTCGACCACGAGTGAGCCGTCAGTCTTCACACTGAGCCACGCCCAGCCGCTGCCGAAGCGTGTTGCGGCCGCCTTGGAAAACTGCTCTTTAAAAGCATCGAAGCTGCCACAGGCTGTTGTGATCGCCGTGGCCAGATCACCAGTTGGAGCCCCGCCGCCAGTGGGAGACATGACGGTCCAGAACAGTGAGTGGTTGGCATGACCACCACCGTTGTTACGAACGACAGTGCGGATGGCTTCCGGAACTGAGTTCAATTCACGCATCAGCTCGTCAATCGGCTTGTCGGCCAGCGGTGATCCTTCCAATGCCTTGTTGACGTTCGTAATGTAGGCCTGGTGATGCTTCGTATGATGGATCTCCATCGTGCGTGCATCGATGTGTGGTTCAAGCGCCGTTGTTGCATAGGGCAGGGCGGGCAGTGTGTATGGCATCGCAAGTGGACTCCTTCTGAAAGACTGATGGTTGCCCGAGACAGGCAACGACTACAACCTCGACAGTGTAAGGTTTCGGCAACACTCACAAAGAAACCGTCAGGCATGGCTCCACATTCTAGGCAGGCCACTCTGCGGCTCAACCGTTACACCCCAAACAATTCCACGAATCCGCAGGACTTTCCAGCTTTGCAGATGGTTGCCGTCAACTCGCTCCAAACACGGACCGCTTGTGTCCCGTGAGGGCCAATTCCCATTTTTCCCTGAATTCGCGTGACGTCCGCGGTGAAACTATTTACACTCACGTGCCCGCAACCTGCCGACTTCGGCCCTAAACGCCCTCCCACCTTGTAATTCAGGAGCCCGCAATGCTTGTAATTCCCGGTCGCTATGGAAAAGACACCTGCGATGGATTTTCGCGTCGAGCTGTCCTGCGTGTTGGCAGTTCGGCACTAGCTGGCCTGAGTCTTTCCACGTTGCTTGAGAATTCCGCGCGCGGCAATGAAGTGAGCGACGAAGAAGCTCGCTACGGCGGCAAAGGTTTCGGCGCAGCGAAAAGCGTGATCCTGCTCTATCTGCAGGGCGGACCGAGTCATCTGGATCTGTGGGATCCAAAGACAGGCGTCCCGGACAATGTCAAAAGTGTCTTCAATCCGATCGACACCACGATTCCCGGTGTGCAGTTCACGGAACTCATGCCAAAGCTCGCGCAGCAGATTCATCGTGCGACGCTCATTCGTTCACTCAGCTACACGCCCATCGGTCTGTTCAATCACACCGCCGCGATCTACCAGATGCTCACCGGTTACACGGCAGACAATGTCAGTCCCTCTGGCCAGCTGGAACCACCAAGTCCCAAAGACTTCCCGAATTTCGGTTCCAACATCGTTAAGCTGAAACCGTTGCAGAAACCGATGCTGCCGTTCGTGATGATGCCGCGTCCGCTGCAGGAAAGCAACGTCATTGGCAAAGCAGGAACTGCGGGATTTCTTGGCCGAGCCTATGATCCGTACTATCTGTATCCCCCCGGCGATGACATGGATATGGCCAAGATGGACCGCATTAAAGTGGATGATCTGACCTTGCGTGCGGATGTGCCGCTTGATCGCCTGCAACGTCGCGCGTCACTTCGCGACACAGTGAATGCCGGCATGAAGACACTCGATCGAGCCGTCGATCAGTATGCTCTCAATGAATACTACGGCAAAGCTTTAGGACTTGTCTTGTCTGGTCAAGCGCGTGAAGCATTTAATCTCAGTGCGGAGTCGGCTGAGCTGCGTGAAAAGTACGGCAATAACACGTTCGGACAAAGTTGCCTGCTCGCTCGACGCCTGGTGGAAGCAGGCACGCGTGTCGTTGAAGTCAACTGGCCAAAAGTTGCCAACAGCGACAATCATTCATGGGACGTGCATACGGGGCTTTCCACTCGCATGAAGACGCAATCCGCTCCAATGCTCGATGCGGCTCTTGCGGCATTGCTGGAAGATCTCGACGAACGCGGACTTTTGAAGGAAACGCTGGTCGTGGCTGTGGGCGAATTCGGACGCAGCCCGAAGCGCGGTGTGAGCACTTCCGGCAACAGTAACACCGACGACGGTCGCGACCATTGGCCGTATTGTTACACGGGCGTCGTTGCCGGTGGTGGCATGAAGCGCGGCTATGCCCACGGGAAGTCTGACGAAACGGCATCGGCCCCTGCTGAGAATCCGGTCCATCCCGGCGAACTGCTCGCGTCGATTTACCATGCCGTCGGACTGTATCCGCGTCGCACGGTTCTGAACCATCTGAACCAGCCGCGTGAAATGGTGAAATACGACGCGGCGATGGATCTGTTTGCATAAATGGCTGTCGTCACTTGACTCTCCGAGTCAAGCTGCGATTCTGTAGCCGATCTCTCACACAGTCGCCTGTGACTTGTCCAACGACCAGTCTCACGCGACTGTTTTTTTGTCCTCAATAAGTTCCCGTTTACAAAGAATTCTATCAATGGCAGATCGGTTGCTCGAAGGGAAAGTGGCACTCGTCACAGGAGCTGGACGTGGTTTGGGGCGGGCGTTTGCCGAGCATCTGGCCTCACTGGGTTGCCAGGTTGGCATTCATGGCATGCGTGAAAACGGCCCCGCAGAATACGGCGAAGGCACAACACTGACGGCGACAGCCGCTGAGATCGCAAAGTCGCACGGAGTGCAGACGTGCCGCGTGCTGGGTGATCTGACAAACGCCGATGATGTGAAGCGCGTTGTCGCGGACGTGTGTACGCAGCTTGGCCCGATCGACATCCTCGTTCACAACGCTGGCGGTGATATCGGAGCGGCTGGCGGCAAGCCAAATCCGAACGATGCTGTCGATATCAAACTGGAAGACATACGTGCTGTTCTCGACCGCAACCTGCTGAGCACAATTCTGGTCTGCCAGGAAGCAGCTCGGATGATGATGCCACGTAAGTCAGGTCGCATCCTCACGCTCAGTTCAATCTCGGCGTTCAAGGGAATTCCCAACAGCTCGATCTACGCCACAGCCAAAGCCGGCGTCGTGGAATACACCAGATGTCTGGCCGAACAATTGCGGTCCCACAACATCAACGTCAACACTCTGGCACCTGGCGATACGCGCACCGGCCGCTTCCTGGGAACTCGCAAAGTCGATGACGCGCGGTTGGTCACAGACGGCACGCTTGACCGCGTCGGCATGGTCGATGAAGTCACCCGTGTCGTCGAATTCTTTGCCGGACCACTCGGTGCCTTCGTGACCGGCCAGGTTCTGCGAGTCGACGGCGGCAGCCAGATCTGGCCCGCATAGTCTGCCCAGTGGAACCAGAGTAGGCCGGACCAAGCGCAGCGCCGTTCCGGCTGTGAAATCGTTTAACGGCGAGCCGCAGGCGCAGGCAACAAACGAACAATTCGCCTACGCCTGCGGCTCGCCGTTAAACGATCTGGGGCGTTTCCATCGCACCATCCCGTGCCGTGGCTACTTCACCACAAAGTTCAGCAACCGCCCCGGCACGGCCACAACTTTGACCACAGTTTTGCCTACGAGGTTTTTCTGAACCGCCTCATCCGCTCGTGCGGCGGCTTCCAGTGACGCGGCATCCGAATTCGCAGGC
>JANOUN010000751.1:0-16705 GCA_031416875.1 Planctomycetota bacterium
GGCGGGCCTTTCCGCGGCAGACCGCAGTGCATTCCCTGCCGTGAACACTTCAGGGAATCTTTTGAATTCGTCGGTTGCTGCGCCGACCGCGCCATCGAAGATCGCCGTCACGACCTCAGGACTCAACGATCACCTGCATTCATTCGTTGATCAAGCGTTTCATGACAGCGGCAATATTCCTGGCAGTTCATTGCCTTCATCCACCATCGACACATCTGTCGCCTCCGCTTCGACCGTATTGCCGGTCCCGGAAGTCTTGACACCATCGCGGAACAATCCGATTCCCGTGATCGCCGCGCCTGTCGTTCAAAACACCGTGCGCAATTTGCCAGGGACCGTCCCTGTGTTCGCGATCCCGGTTACGAAGAATTCGGTACCGATTTCAGTCCGCTCAACATCGTCTCAGTCGAGTGACTGGAATTGGCGAACGTCGTCACCGTCGGGGTTTGCGACTCCACCACTGCAAGCGGCACCGGTCACTGTACGAGAATCGCTGACAGATTCTGCGGCAGCCCCACGGAGCGTCGCCCGTCAGTCGTTTGTTACTGTCAATGATGACGCGAATCATGGCTGGCTGGCGGGGCTGGCGGAACTCAGTTGGTTCTCCACTGACTATGATTTGTCGACATCGCGGATTTCGTCGTCAGCAGTTGCTGCAGACACGCTCCCGGTCGCTGTGCCCCTCGTCAATTTCGGCGTAGATCAGCAACTGTCGCCTCAGAATTTGACCATCACGGCTCAGACGAAAGTCAGACCGTTCCGCGAAGGACAACGTCAGAATTCCACGTCGACAAAGTTGATCGAAGTCTGTCACCAGCACGATTCACTTCCGGATCTGATCGACTCACAAGACGATGCGCAGGGACTGAAATATGTCGTCCTGCCGCGCGGACCGCCTCGAAAGCAACCGGACACCGTGCTGCGAATCATGGATTCGGACGCTGAGGCGCATGTCCTGCAGCGGCTGAGATACAGCATGGCCCCGAGAGGACCGTCCACGGTGACTGTGGAAATGCAGTCACCTGAAAAACGTTCTTTTTCGGGGCCGAGAGTGAGCCCTGATGAAAGTCTTTCTGTGCGACTTGTCTGCTGATTGAATCGGCGACCTGTCGTCTGAAGTTTCTGACAGGGTGAAGCTCGGCTCCTGGTTTTATTTTGGAGCCGTTGCATGTCTCAGAATTCCGAGGACTCCCGCATTCGGAGTCTGGTCAATTATCATTATCAGCGAAACAGGCATCTTTCGGTTCTGCACGATCCGGAAGATCTGTTTCAGGACGCATGGATCGATTTGAAGCAAACGCAGACCGAAAATGCCGTCGATCTTCAGGACTCAAACGGTCCTGATCGTCAATTGCGGCAGGCGGTGGGACGCACAGCCGAACGAGCTTTCGGGAAGCTGCGAAAACGCTGTCAGCGCGGATCTGCATCAGTGGTGTCGCTGGGCTTTGAACCAGCGGATTGTGTTCCGGACAGCGGACTCGTCATGGATCTGAAACAGCAGATTGAATCATTGCCCGCTGAAGAGCGTCTGGTGATTGAAATGCTGAGATCGGGTTATGAAGGGTCCGAGATCGCTGAACAACTGAGTCTATCGCCTCAGACGGTGACGCGACGGAAACAGAAAGCACTCGAACGACTGCGACAAACTCTGGGTAATCAACAATGAACCATGAAAATCCAGAATCCTGCCTTTCAGATGATCAGACGATGTGCTGCGAGCAGGTTCATGTGGACCTGCTTGAGCACTGGCTGGAAACGCCGCTCGATTCAATGTCGGCGGCCTTTCTGGACCATCTCTGCCAATGCCGCGTGTGTCTTCGAAAGTGGATCGCTCTCGAAGCCGCCGCGGCTCTGGCCGAGTTTCCTGCGGAGTCCGAAGACTCCTTCACCGCCGGACGCGTTTGATCCGGTGTGCCCGCTCTCGCCCGGCTGAAATACGGCTTGCCAAAGTACGGTAATCGACGGTTGGGATGCACTCACTGCAAACCTCCGGATGCTGAGGACTCACCCCCCATTCCGGTTGTTCTGCGGTTCTCATTTTTTGCCCCCGGCGAGCGGATGTACCCGGAACCGTCGGTTTTCGTTTATATCGTTTGCGTCGGATCGACCGCAGCCAGTATAAGGCGAAGAGAGTCCGCATTGCTGGACAAGCAACTACCCGACGGAATCCAGCATAAGAAATCGGGATTGCTGCAAAGCGTGGACTCGCTGCAGGGAAATATCCACCGCGACATTCTTGCGGTCAGCTCAGTCAAGGTGGCCGTCAGCGGATCTTATCGGCCTTGATACTGCACTTCATGATCAACATTCCGTGAGAAAGTATGAGTGATGTATAGTAGTCTGATCCCGGATTTGCTGAGATGCCTTCGGTCAATGAGGCCATTGAGTCGCAGGTCGCGGCGCAATCGATCGGGGTTGTTCATCCCGGAGCATCTGGAAACCAGAGAGTTGCTGTCGGTCACACCTGTGCTTGTCGCTGACATCAACGACACGACTGTGTCCGGCCTGGACGCACCCGATACCCCGCTGTTTGGTTACGTGAATGGTGTTACGGTGTTTGTTGAGTACCAAAGCGACGGCTCATCGCGACTGGTGAGTACGAGGTTCAGCACAGAGTTGAATCTGGGCATCAGCGAAATCATTCACGAATTTTCACAGCGAACTGACCTGAATGGCACATCGTTCACGGCTTCGCTGGATACGTTGTATTTTCGTGCCGTTGATTCGCTGACCGGCGATGAACTCTGGAAGACCGATGGTACAGCGGCGGGAACGCAGCGCGTCTGGAGCCATGGACTTCAGCCTGGATCTGGCCCACAGGACATCGCTCTCACGCCATTCCAGCGAATGCAGGTTTTCAAGGTGGATCGTTTCACACTGTTCTTTACGGTGGCTGGATCTGCTCTCTCGGGCGACCGCACTCTTTGGACCACCGACGGCACAAGCAGCGGGACGCGACCGATCGAAAGCACCGCCGGGCTGGGAATCGACTATTCGACGCTGACAAAATACGGAGAAAGTGTTGCCTATGCGGCAGACGCGCACAACGGCACGGGAATGGAACCATGGTACACACTGGCCGACGGTTCATCCCGGATGATCGGTGATATTCGTCCGGGGGAAGATGGTTCATCGCCACGCAACTTCCGTGATGTTGACAATACCTTGTTCTTTGTGGCAGATGATGGCGTGCACGGTTCAGAATTGTGGAGCACTGCTCAGGGCGGGCCATTTATCGTCAAGGACGTCAATCCCGGACAGGCGGGTTCATCGCCGCAAATAGTGGCCTCCGCAGACCAGGAGGTCTACTTCACGGCAGATGACGGCGTTCATGGTCGGGAACTCTGGTGGTATCTGTTTGGGCCGGACGCTTTTTTTGTGAAGGACCTCAATCCCGGACCAACTGGCTCTGACATCACCAGCGCTGCGTTTACGACCCGTGAAGACAGCTTCGGCGATCTGGTGGTGCTGTTCAGCGGAAACAACGGCTCATCCGGCCAGGCACTTTGGGCCACATCGTCTCAACTGGAACCTGTCCAACTCACCTTCAACTCGCCCGACGGAGGAGGTCCAGTGTACCTGACCAGCGTCGGAGATAACGTCTATTTTAGCGGCTACGATGCGGATCGTGGTCGCGAGGTGTGGGTGAGTGATGGCACGCCAACCGGAACGAACATCATCGGTGATCTCGCAGCTGGCGGATACGATTCAACTCCCCGGCATCTGCAGGCCGTCAACGGACGACTGTTTTTTGTTGCTGATACGGATCTGTTTCACCCGGTGTCGAATGTCTATACGGTTGAAGGAGGCCAGCCGATCGCGGTGGCGCGATATTTTTCCGGAACTCAGGGTTCCGATCCCCGACCTTTCTACGAAGCCGGTTCCGGCGTTGAATTCCGCACCACGGATACGGAATTCTGGAACAGCGGATTCTGGTTTTCCGATGGCACATCGATCGGCACACAGCGATTCCTCGAAGACTTCGAATTGTTCTATCGTTTTGCTGGATCGAACGGGAGGTCTGCTTTTCTCGAACAGCGTCTGAACGGCAGCTCGATTTTTGCGAGTGGTGGCCCGACGGACTTCCAATCACTCACTTTGGGGGCGCCACTTGGTTTTCAGACGCTGGGACCGCTTGGCGTATTTCTTGTGCAAACCGAAGATGGACGACTCACCATCTGGACATCCGATGGCACCACGTCCGGAAGTCATGCCATTCGGGAACTGGACTCCGGTAGTCTACCAATGTCGTTTGTTGCGTCCACTGCATCAGAGACCTGCTGTTTCTTTCTGACGCGGAATTCGCAGGGTGAAACCACCTTGTGGAAGACGGATGGTACCGACATGGGAACGATGTCCATTTCATTCTGGGACATTGCACCCGATTTTGCTTACGAATCCGGTCTCTTTGCTTCGGACGGCATCGCGTATTTCTCGGCAGCACAACCTCAGACTGGCCCGGAACTGTGGAAGAGTGACGGCACGCTTGTCGGCACCTCGCTGGTCAGCGACACCATCCCGGGCCCTGTCGGAGTTGCTCCCGGCAAAGCCGTTGCGCTCCGGGGCGGGTTGGTGTTTACCGGGAACGCAACCGATGCAGGTGGAACTGCACTCTGGTTCACAGATGGCACCGCCGACGGTACGACGAAGCTGACTGATGATCTGGGCGACACCGCAGGTCACGATCCGATTGACAATCTGCTGGCTGTCGGTGACCTCGTGTATTTCACGAAAGCCACTGACGAATCCGGCACAGAACTCTGGAAAACGGATGGCACGGTCGAAGGAACGTCACAGCTCAAAGATCTGCTGCCGGGAACGCTCAGTTCGTTTCCTCAGAGTCTGACAGGCATCGACGATCAGGTCCTGCTGACCGCTCTGGACAGTCACGGTGTCAGACAAATCTGGATCAGCGACGGCACGACCGACGGAACGATTGCCCTGACATCTGAAGTCTCGGGTGTTGCGGTCCATCCCGAGACGGACTTTGGGCTGACCGGGAACGGAATTCTGTTCACCGGAGCCTCGCCTCAGACAGGCTGGGAACTGTATTCAATTCCGGTCAGTGTCCCGCAGGCTCCGGCCATCATCCGGGTCCCCGGTTCCGCACCGGAGGTTTCCATTGAATGGCAGGATGTTGCAGGTGCTGTTCGATACGAGGTCTATACGAGCAGCCTCAGCGATCTTTCATTTGTTGCCACTCAGGTTCTGACGACGGATCAGGAGTGGCAGGCTCCGCCAGAACTGCCTTTCGGCGCATATCGTGTCTGGGTGCGAAGTTATTCCGTGCTGAAAGAAGCATCCGCATGGAGTGCGTCGCTGGACTTCGTCGTGGGCGATGATCCGGTAATGCATGCGCTGCCACCTCGTTCGCAGCAGGACCAGCCGACATTTGCCTGGACCGGGCCGGACAATGTACACAGTTACGAACTATGGCTGACAAACAGGGACGCGAAGATTCGAACGGTCTATTTCACCGGACTCACGGCGACTTCGTTTGTCGTCACTGATGAACTCGATCCTGCAAAGTACGCTGTCTGGGTGCGTTCAACGAACACTGACGGAACACTCTCCGACTGGTCACCACTGACAGAATTCGAGGTACTGGCTCCACCGGTTTTGCTCACTGCCGGTGCCGGAGTGGTTTTCGATGCTCAGACAACACTCTTCTGGCAGGCAGTGCCTGGAGCAACAGGATACGACGTTCGCATCATACCGTTTGGCTTGTCTGTGCCGTCCTACCGTGCCGACAATGTGCAGGGAACCATGCATCAGCTGACTCACGGAATTCCATCCGGCCAGTTCAATGTTTTCGTGCGCGCCCTCAAAGGAACGCGACCGTTTTCAGCGTGGGGTTCCGGCGATCTGCTGTTCGTCAAGCTGCCGCCTGCTGGTCTGCGAAGAACCGGATCGATCATCGCCGGCCACACCAGCCTCGAATGGAACGCTGTGCCATTGGCGATATCGTACACGCTTGAGATTCGTAACCCGACGACCGGAGAACGTGTCATGTCCGATCAAACCGTGACGGGAACATCCTTCGCTCCAGCGATCCCTTTCAACGCGGGACGATATGCGGTCCGAGTCCGTTCAAACTACGCGGTCGGGCAGCCATCGAACTGGTCACGGGTGCTGGCGTTCGAGTTGTTCCATCCGCCCGTGTCGATCACATCGTCCAGTGCGGCAACAGCCGATGCAACTCCTGTGATCACGTGGTCTGCCGCACTCGGTGCGTCATCGTATGAAATCTTTGTCAGTCGGCTCGGAAGTTCTGTCACTTCGTATCAAAGGTCGGGCATCGTTGGTACTTCCCATCGAATTGAAACACCATTGACGACCGGCTTCAATCAGATCTGGATTCGAGCCCATTTTGCGGACGGTTCACGTGCCGCCTGGAGTACGGCTCAGCAACTGCTGGTCGGGCCAGCTCCCGTAATCACGCGAACCGCCGGTGGATTCAGTTGGGCTCCGGTGAATGCGGCTACTCACTACGAATTCTGGCTGAACTACCTTGGCCCGAATGCGCCGATTCGCAAGGTTGTCTACGATCCTCTGGTGGTCACGACGAGTTACACATTCCCCGACGCGCTTCCAAAAGGCACGTATCAACTTTGGCTGCGTGCCATTCGTGCTGAAAGCGGATTGCTGTACGCTGGAGCATGGGGAACGTCCGGTCCAGTCGAGCGGACGTAGTTTCCAGACAGTCGGATGCTGGTCCACAAGTCCAGTCAAATGACCAAATGCAAAAAATCCTGTAAAAGACCGGCAAAGAAAGTGCAATTCTGCCGATCTGAATCTTGCGGAGATCACACAAAACACACACAATCTTCACGCGTCCTTAACAAAGGCGGCACGGTGGCCGTCTGATTCGCTTCGAAATCTGGCTGATGCAAGTACTGCGTGAGCCTGGTTCCTCACGTTTTCAGGAGACCAACGAATGGTCGACCTGTACTTGAGTCTTGCAGTGATGCTGACCCTGTGTGGCCTGGCGGCTTTCGCCGGTGCATCGCTTCAAAAACGCGCGGGACGCGCGACAGTCGTGAGTGCCGAAGTGCTGGTGTGTCTCGCCACGGTCGCCTATCTGCACTGGCTTTGGGACCGGCCGAGTCTCAGTCGCCTGCTGCCGTTTTCCAGCACCATCATTCTGGGCAACTGGTTGCCGATTGTGGGATCGTTCTTCCTCGGTGTCTGCCTGAAAACAGAACGCATTACGTTTTTGCGACGCATCGTGCTCGCAGTCTTCATGGTCGCAGTTTCGGGGTATTCGCTGGCCAAACCGATGCTGGGAAAACCGCCGGTGTGTGTGCCGGTGAGGTACGATCGCACTCTGGATTTTCAGACGACTGACCAAACCTGTTCAGCTGCATGTGCCGCCAGCCTGCTTCGACTGCATGGTGTTTCTGCAAACGAAAAAGAACTTGCCAGTCTGTGCCTCACGCGGCGTGGTACGCATTGGCTGGGTGTCTATCGAGGACTCAAGTTAAAGACGGCGGGCACAAACTGGGACGTCGTTGCGGAAGAAGTCAGCACGCAGGAACTGTTCAGCGGCAAACTCGCCCCTGGAATTCTGGCGTTGTCGTTTCATATTGCAGAATCTGGACGGACATGTGATCCCGAGTGGGGGTTTGAATCCGGTGTGGGGCATTCCGTGCTGATCCTGAAATCGCATTCTCCGGCAGCGCTTGAAGTTTTCGATCCGGCACCGGACTATGGCTTTGAGACATGGAACACAGAGGCGCTGGCCAGCGTACGAAACGGTATCCTGTTGCGACTGGTGCCGCGCGATGGCACGCAGGCAGTCGTGCAGTTCGATTTGAATGCACTCAAACACGACAGCAGCGCCTATCCGCCGATCGTCCGCCGTTAGCGTTGGCTCGTTTAACCGCGTGCCCAGCGGGCCGCGATTGTTCGTATTTGAGATTTCGTATTTGAGATTTGAGATACGAAGCGCGGGGCGTTGCCCACGCGGTTAAACGAATGTCCCATCCTCAACCACCTGAGTTGTGAAACGTGACCGAGCGTGGCGCCTTTTGGAGTAAGAATGTCACCACAACAGGAACTTGATCGCCTTGCGATGCAGCTTTTCTTGGCGCTGGAACAGACCGGAGACGTCCTGGTACTCGCCGAAAGCTGCACCGCAGGATTGATTGCTGCGACGCTGGCTCGTGTGCCCGGCATGTCCCGACGACTTGCCGGATCGTTTGTCGTTTATCAGATCGACAGCAAAGTCGCGTGGCTGGGAGTTTCTGCCGAATTAATTCAGCAGCACGATGTCGTGAGTCGTGAAGTCGCTGAATCAATGGCCCTACAGGCCCTGCACCGAACCCCGCACGCTACCATTGCCATGTCGATCACTGGCCATCTTGGCCCCGACGCACCTGTCGTACTGGACGGCATTTCCTGGCTGGCCATTGCCAGACGCGGTGTTGAAGCAGTGACATCGCAACTGCAGTTGAAACCCGACTCTGTGTTCACCACCGACATTACTGAGAATCCCTGCCGTGTCCGCCACGCCCGCCAAACCGATGCCGTTCGTCAGGCTCTGACAAGTCTGATGGAGGTGATCATTTAGCCCAGGTTCAGCATGGTATCCGGAGTTTTGAAATTCGTAGGGTGTGACAAGCAGCTGGCAAGCTGCGAAGGCACACCACATTTGCGTTGAATCCTCGGTGTGCCCGCGCTCGCGTTGCTCGCTTGTCACACCCTACAGAAAACTCCGCATCTCATTCTGAACGCGGTTTAGAATGAAATCCGGGGGGCATGCAGCCAGCCAGCCTTTGCTTTCCGTCTTAAGCTGGAAGCTTACGCCACATGGGCAAACTCCCGCGTCCCTGCATGTCGGCGGATGCCGTGCGCCGGAACCACAGCATTCGCAGCGGAACCGGTCACTTCTTGACGTAACAATAGGGAAAACAGTTGTTCAGGTAAAAAAAAAGCGTTACGCTGCGGCGTCAGTCGACCACCGGATCAGTTGCGGGATGACACCCTTGGCAGAAGAAAAAAACAAACAGAAGTCGTCCGACCCGAGTCGTATTCAGCGTCTGGGCGATTTTGAGCTGAAGAAAAAGCTGGGCAAAGGCGGCATGGGCGAAGTCTTTCTGGCCCGCCAGATCAGTCTCGACAGGATGGTTGCGCTGAAGACGTTGTCAAAAGAACTGGCTAAGAAGGGTGACTTTGTTGCGCGGTTTGAGCGTGAAGCGAAGTCGATGGCGAAGATTGACCATCCGAACGTGGTGAAGATCTATGCGGTCGATTCGTATAAGGGAATTCATTTCGCCGCGATCGAATACATTGATGGTCAGAGCATTCAGAAATGGCTCGACCATCTGGGACGATTCACGGTGGCCGATGCTGTCTATGTCGCCATTGTCAGTGCGGAAGCGCTGAAGCATGCGCATTCGCAGCACATGGTGCATCGCGACATCAAGCCGGACAATATTCTGGTCACACAGAAGGGCGTGGTCAAGGTTGCCGACTTCGGACTTGCGAAGGCAATGGACGAAGAAGTCTCCATGACTCAAAGCGGTACAGGACTTGGTACTCCGCTGTACATGGCCCCCGAGCAGGCGCGCAACGCCAAACATGTTGATGAACGCGTTGACATCTATGCCCTCGGCGCGACGCTTTATCATCTGCTCACGGGAAAGTTGCCGTTCCTGGGCAACACTGCACTGGAGCTGATCCTTGCCAAAGAGAAGGGAACATATCCGACGGCGCGCAGCGTGCGGCCTGAGATTCCGGAGCGGCTGGATCTGATCATCGACAAGATGATGGCGAAAGATCCCAACCATCGTTACAAGAATTGTGACGAAGTTGTGCGTGATCTTGTCGCACTGGGAATCCACGGGGAGGCCCTGAGTTTCATTGACGGCGCGGAGCCTCCCGGTCCGGGTCGCGGTGCCGCGGCGACTCCGTCCATGCTGGGAGGAACTCAGGGATTTCGCAAGTCGGCGGCCGCGACGCAGTTGCCTGGTTCCGCCACACTGGGCTCAATGACCGATGCGGCCATGGGCGCGAGTCGCATCTGGTACGTCCAGTTCGAAGACGAACGAAGCAAGACGGTGGTGGAGAAGCATTCGACCGGCCGTTTGCTCAAGATGCTGGCCAGTGGAAAAATTACGGCCAAGGCGCGAGCCAAAGTCTCCGCTGACGGCACGTATTATCCGCTCGCACAGTTTCCGGAATTCGCCAAAGCCGTCGAAGAATCACTGGCACGAAAGTCCGTCGCGATTCGCAAGGAAGACATGCAAAGCCTCTACAGGAATGTGGATAAGGCTCAAAAGATGTTCTACCTCAAGCGGAAGATAAAGGACATGGGCCGCAATGCCGTCAGCATGATCGGTCTGCTGATCATGTTGGCTGCGATGGGGCTGGCGGTTTTCTTTGCGATCCCATACGTAAAAGGAATTCCCCAGAAAGTTATGGATATGATCGGCTGGGGTGAAAAGTCCGATGAAGAGACATCCGAAACACCGGAAGGTCAGGTTCCGCCTGAAAATCTTCCCGGCAATGCACAAGCACCGGGACAGTGAATCGGCCGATGCAATACAGGCTTTAACCTGTCTCGATCATAATCCTGATCTTAATCATAATCTTAATCCTGATCTTAATCATAATCTTAATCATAATCTTAATCGATTCTCGCCCCTGGTTGGTGGCCGGATCTCGGGACTCAGGCTGTTCCTGCGTCAAAGAGAGCGATTAAGATTAAGAGTACGATTAAGATTAGGAGCAGAGTAAGAGCTTACTGAAACCCGGCTGACAGACACTCCTGCCCATGCCTCGGCTTAACTTTACCGGTCGGCGACGTATCTCAAAAAATCATGTGACGATCAGCGTCACGGGAATTGGCGGGATCGAGACGTTCAGCGCGGAACTGGAACTTGGAAGCTACGGCTTCCCGGATTCGGCAGCTGTGATCATCGAAGCATTTCGACAACTGGAACTTGTCCGTTTCGAATTCGGCACGGTCGGCAATCTGACACCACCGGCCAGTTGTCGCCTTTCGGAATTCGGCACGCTCGCCGGACTGCGGTTCCGTATCAAGGTCGTGTCCACCGAAGAACCGCGCGGCCGACTGTTGGCAGTTGGCGATCGCATTACTCCCCGCAATGCGGAACAGCAATCGCTGAGTCGCGTTCCCCTGCTGGCGGTGCGCGCCCAGGATCTGGGGCGAGAAGTCTGGCGGCTGGATTTTGCCGATGAACCCCTGCTGCTCGTGAATCCTCGGGTGGTCGCGAAGAAGCAACTCGTGCATTCGGTTGAATTTCAGTCTCTCGTGCTGCCCGAAATTCTGCGCAGCATCCTGAATCGGATTCTGCTGGTCGAACAGATTCGCATTCCCGACGATTCAGACGAGTGGACATCGCGGTGGCTGAAGTTTGCGGAGTCCATGCCTGGTGTGGGCACCGTACCGGACGAGGCAGATCCGGAGAGCGACCTCGAATGGATCGACTCCGCCATCAGTTCCTTTTGTCGCTGGCGCAACGTAGACCAACAATTCTCCGGCTTCTGGAACGCCAAGAGCCTGCCGGAAGAAACGACGGGCTGACGGATCGAAACGAATGACGCCGCCACGATGGGGCTCTTCCCCGCTGAGTTATGATCATCCTGGGACGGCGTCGGAATTTGATCATCGCTCCACGCAGGCAAGGGGACTGTCGTTTTAGTCGGGGTTTCCCGTGGGCTAGGCTTCCAGCCTGGCATCAATTGAAGAAAACGCCCTGTTTTTTAAGAAGCAATGACAAGCTGGAAGCTTATCCCACGATTAAAACGACAGTCCCCGAGCCCGCATGAAGGCGACGCGGTGGGAGAAAGGCTGGGTGCAGGCTTGCAGTGACGATTCTCACGGTTGGGCTTTTCCGTTCCAGTCGCCAATTTCGGTTTGAAGATGGACGTCTGGCACTCTTTTTTCGTAAAATGAATCTGTCCGACGGCTTCAACCGGCCGGATTCCCACCAACCCTGTGCGACAAATTCCTGCCGTCGCATCCTTCCTCACGGCCTAAAATCGGTAGACGTATGGCCTTATCAAAACACAACCTGCTCTCGCGCCACGAACTGCCAAAGCTGCTGCTTTTTGCTGTTGCGGTGCTGATTCTGTGTCGATCTGCATCGGGAGGCGAGGACTATCGTACCGTCAGCTTTGTCAACGATGTCATGCCGGTATTGACCAAGGCAGGCTGTAATGCGGGCGTTTGTCATGCGAAAGCGGGTGGCGGACAGAACGGGTTTCAGCTTTCATTGCTCGGTTTTGAGTTTCAGGACGACTACGAACATCTGGTCAAAGAAGGTCGCGGTCGAAGACTGTTTCCAGCAGTTCCGGAACGCAGTCTGCTTCTGATGAAGGCGGTCGGCAAGATGCCACATGGTGGCGGAGTTCGCTTGCAGTCCGAATCCGAGGGATATGCGCTGCTGTTGAACTGGATTCGACAAGGGGCTGCTTACGACGGGGACACCGCTCCGCAATTGACGAGCATTGAGGTGCAGCCAAATCGCGGCACCGTGATGCGTAACGCCGCACAGCAACTGAAGGCAATCGCGAAGTATGCGGACGGCAGCGAACGAGATGTCACGGGATTCGCCCTGTTTGAATCCAACGATAAGAGCATGGCGGATGTCGCCGACGGCGGGCTTGTACAGATTTCGGACATTCCAGGCAAAGTTGCCATCATGGTGCGGTATCAAGGCAGGGTCGCGGTCTTCAATGCATCCGTCCCGCTGGGTGCTCCGGTTGACAGTGTGCCAGCTTCAAAGAATTTTGTGGATGACTTCGTGTTCGGCAATCTGAAGGAAATCGGAGTTCCTCCGTCGCCGGTTTGTGACGATGCGACATTCCTTCGGCGCGTCTCGCTCGACATTGCCGGTCGACTTCCTACCGACGAAGAAGCAACGGCCTTCCTGGCAAGTCAGGACGCGGACAAACGCGATCAGCTGATAGACCGCCTGCTGCGCAGTCCCGAGTATGCCGATTACTTCGTGAACAAATGGACGGCGATGCTGAAGAATCGGCGTGATGATGCCAGCGATATGACTTCGAACTTTGCGTTCTACGCATGGGTGCGAGACAGTCTGCTGGCGAATAAGCCATACGATCAGTTGGTGCGCGAGCTGCTGGCGGCGACCGGTACGGTGATCGCCAATCCGCCCGTGGCGTGGTACAAGCGCGTGAAGGAACCGAAGCAGCAGCTGGAAGATGTGGCTCAGTTGTTCCTCGGTGTGCGCATGCAGTGTGCTCAGTGTCATCATCATCCGTTTGAACGCTGGAGCCAGGATGACTACTACAGCTTTTCCGCCTTCTTCACTCAAGTGGGAAGAAAGCCTTCGGCGACGCGAGGTGAGGATCTCATCTTTCATAAACGCGGCGTCGCCGGGGCTGCAAATATCAAGACCGGTCTGACGCTGAAACCTGCGGCGCTGGGCGATGCAATCCCTGCGATTGCTCCGGACGAAGATCCGCGACTCAAACTGGCGGACTGGATGAGTTCTCCGGAGAATTCGTTCTTCGCGAAGGCTCTGGTGAATCGCTACTGGAAGCATTTTTTCCGTCGCGGATTAATCGAGCCCGAAGACGATATTCGTGATACGAACCCGCCGACGAATCCAGAACTGCTCGCGGCGCTGGAACAGCATTTCCATGCCAGCGGCTTTGATCTGAAGGAACTCGTCCGAGTCATCACACGGTCAAACGCATACCAGCTGAGTTCCGTGCCGAACCAGTACAACGTCGCGGATCAGCAGAACTATTCCCGCTATTATCCTCGCCGACTGCAGGCCGAGGTGATGCTGGATGCGATTGATGACTTGACGGGGGCTCAAACGGATTTCCCGAATCTTCCGACCGGTACGCGCGCAATTGCGTTGCCGGATAACAGCTACAATAACGCCTCGCCGTTTCTGAAAGTCTTCGGGCGGCCGGAGAACGAAAGCGTTTGCGAATGCGAACGCGTGCAGTCGTCGAGTCTGGCGCAGAGCCTGCATTTGATGAATGCCGGGGACATCAAGGCCAAACTCGCGGCGGGCAGCGGTCGAGCAGACCGGCTGGCGAAATCGGAGCAACCGGAAGAACAAAGAATCCGCGAATTGTACATGGCTGCATTCTCACGTGAGCCGCGTGCCGATGAATTGAAAGTGGCGTTGGATTATCTTGCAGAACCACGCATCGATGCGGCCGGTAATCCGGTCGATTCGCAAAAAGCAAATACCGAAAACTTCCAGGATCTGATCTGGGCGTTGATCAATACGAAAGAGTTCTTGTTTAATCATTAGTTTGAGGCATGACCATGTATTTGCGTGACACCTGTAGGCCGGACCAAGCGCAGCGCCGTTCCGGCAATTGCCTGCCACCTGCCGGAACTACCTCAAAATCAGGCAAATAGAATGAAGAAAAATCAAATCCAGCAGGTCATTGCTGATCTTCCGGACAACGTCAACGTCGATGCGTTGATTGAGCGGCTGCATTTGCTCGACAAGATCGATCAAGCCGAGCACCAGTTGGCTCGTGGAGAAGGGGTTTCTCACGAAGCTGCCATGCAGAGGCTGGATAAATGGCTGAAATAATCTGGGCTCCACGAGCACTGGATGATCTGGACGCATTGATTGACTACATCAGCAGAGACTCATCGGTTCGTGCGAAACGATTTGCTTCGCGGCTGATATATCGAATCGGAGGGCTTTCCAGTCAACCAGATTCGGGAGCTTGGTTGCCGGAAGATGATCGAGGTATCTATCGAGAGATTTTTCAAGGCTCGTATCGAGTGATTTATCGGCATGAAGGTGGATGTGTCTGGATTGTTGCGATTCATCACTCCGCGAAATTGCTGACGGGCGACGAGCTGCCGTAATTTGGATAAGTTCAAATGCCAATAATGCTGAATACGCTCTTGCGTTCTGTAGAAGTGGATCCCGCTGATGTACGCCTGATGCGACACAAAGACAAACGGGCGACAAAGGGTCGCAGTCCGTACGAATTATGGCGTGATGATCGTGATAAATTTGATCTTTATCAGTCAAGTCAGAAGATTGAAAACCGCAGCAAGTTTTCAGCACCTTATTGGTGCGTCTTCGTCGTCAATCTGAATGATGAGACGATGTTTGCTGGCCTGTATCGAGTAGAGTATCGAGCGCTTTGGGAACGGGACACACCGATGCCGCATATTGAAGGCGGCATCGAAAAGAAAGGCGGTTGCGACGGCTACAATCTGGTGCGAGACAAAAAACTAGCAGAATTGATTGGCCGGATGTTTATTGACTGGGGTGCAGCCAAGATTGTCTGGGCGCAATACGCGGCGACCAACGATAAAGAAATCACGGAACTTAGAAGGTCGTTCACTGAGGAGCCATTTCCGGGTTACCTGAATTTCATTCGACCACTGTCGAAACTGGATGTTCTGCCTTTGGCGTGGATATCGGCCCTGAAGTCTTCTCAAGGAATCTACCTTCTCACATGCCCAAAAACCAAGGAGCAGTACGTCGGATCCGCCACTGGAGAAAATGGTTTTTGGGGAAGGTTGCAGAACTATTTGCAATCGGGACACGGTGGAAACAAAGGTCTAAAGAGTCGAGACCCGAGTGACTACCAAGTTTCGATACTGGAAGTTGCAGGATCTGCAGCGACCGTTCAGGATATTTCGGAAATGGAGGGCCGATGGCAGCTGAAATTTCAGAGCACGGAAATGGGGCTAAATCGAAAACTTGCGGGGCGAATAAGATGATTCAGAAGGTTAATTCTCAACTCAACAAGATTTGTGTTCAAGCAAGACGCTCTAACATGCTGCTCCGGGGTTTGTCTCCCTTTCTAACAGGGATGCTTATTGCGCAAACCGTCCACGCACAGTCCGTCTGCCTGCCGCTGCCGCGGCTGCTGACCACCATGCCGATGGGTGGAACTGTGGGCACTCAGGTTGAAATTACCATCACGGGAGAAAACATCGAAGACGTCAGCGAGCTGATGTTTACGCATCCGGGGCTGACGGCCACGCCAAAGCTCGATGCAAGCGGTCAGCCGGAAGCGAACAAGTACATTGTGACAATTGCGGCGGATTGCCCGACGGGAGTCCATGAGGCTCGGTTGATGACGCGTCTGGGCATTTCGTCAGCGCGTGTTTTCTGCATCGATACGTTGCCGGAAGTCACACAGACCGCACCGAACACGACGCTGGCGACGGCCATGGAGTTGAAAGTCAATTCCATCTGCAATGCTGTGATGACAACTAAAGCGGTCGATCATTACTGGTTCGATGCCATCAAGGGGCATCGGTATATCGTCCACTGTGCGTCGCGCGGCATTGATTCGAAACTCGACGCGGTGCTGATTATCGGAGACTCGGCCGGGCGTGATCTGGTCGTCGAACGGCGTGGTGGCACGCTGGATTTTACTGCCACAGAAGACGGCAGGCATGTGATCAAAGTTCACGAGCTGACTTTCAAAGGCGGCCCTGCGTTTTACTACCGCCTCGCAGTGCAGGAACTGAATGCGGACGCGGCGATTCCGGAGTTTGCATCGACGAAAACCGTCAACTCATTCTCATGGCCACTGGCAGGACTTGCGGCCAGCGTTGCATCATCTGAGACAGAGCCGAACAACGAGCAAGTGCAGGCTCAGAAGATTTCGCTGCCGTGCGACTTTGCGGGTAATTTCTTTCCGGCGGCTGATGTCGATCGATTCGTATTTGCTGCGACAAAAGGAGATGTGTGGTGGGTGGAGG
>JANOUN010000752.1:0-3607 GCA_031416875.1 Planctomycetota bacterium
ATCCCCACCAGCCCCTGATCCACCCTAATCACATGGCCAAAAAAGCAGCGAAGAAGGAAACCACTGGTGCAAACATCGGATTTGAAACGAAGCTGTGGCTGGCGGCGGACAAGCTCCGCGGCATCGAAGCAGACTTCGGGCCGGAACATGCCGATACGTTTCGCCGCGATCTGCATCCGGATCTGCGGGCAGACTATGTCCTGGCGAATCCGCCGTTCAATGATTCAGACTGGTACCGCAAAGACGATGACGTTCGCTGCCAGTATGGAGTTCCACCGAAAGGCAATGCCAACTTTGCCTGGGTGCAGCATTTCATACACCACCTGGCCCCGACCGGCATGGCAGGATTTGTCCTTGCCAACGGCAGCATGAGTTCCAATCAGTCGGGTGAAGGCGAAATCCGCAAATCGCTGATCGAAGCCGACCTTGTGGACTGCATGGTCGCGATGCCCGGTCAGTTATTCTACAGCACTCAGATTCCAGTGTGCCTGTGGTTCCTGACCAAAAATAAAAAGGCGAGCCCCGGACGTCAGTCCGGGGGTAAATTCCGCGATCATCGAGGCGAAACGCTTTTCATCGACGCCCGTAAACTCGGCACCCTCATCGACCGCGTTCACCGGGAACTGACCGATGTGGACATCAACAAGATCGTGAACACGTATCACGCCTGGCGCGGCGACTCCGCGGCGATCTCAAATCTGAAATTTCAAATTTCAAATTACCAGGACATCCCCGGCTTCTGCAAATCCGCCACCACCGCTGAAATCGCCGCACACGGACACGTCCTGACGCCTGGCCGTTACGTCGGTGCTGAAGAAGTGGAAGATGACGGCGATCCCTTCGAAGAAAAGATGCCGCGCCTGGTTGCGGAACTGCACGCCCAGTTCGCTGAGTCTGCGAAACTGGAAGAAGCGCTCCGAACGAATTTGCGTCAGCTTGGCTTTGAATCGAAATCTTGAGGTCACAAACTGTGATCTCAAGTTTGAATCCCTGAAGTGAACTGAACAGCAATGGTAAAGAAAGCAACAACCCAAAAATCGAAACCTGCGAGCTTGATTGCATCGCAGGTTGTGGAACGCAGTATTCTGGTCATCCGTGGCGAAAATGTGCTGCTGGATGCGGATCTGGCGAAGATGTACGGCGTCGAAACGCGTGCTCTGACGCAGGCTGTGAAACGCAACATCGATGCCAAACTCGACGGTCGCCAGCCTGTCGGTATGGATGCTGCGACTGCGTCGCTATTTCCGCACAGTTTTGAGGATTCGGAACTCGGTCATATTCCAATTGGCTGGACGGTTACTCGGTTGCGGGAGATCGCTGAAATCTTTTCCGGAGGAACTCCGAGGAAGAACAATGAACTGTATTGGAACGGCTCCATTCCATGGATCTCACCAAAAGCCATGATGCATATTCAGGTTGACAATTCCGACGAACACGTATCAGAAGCTGCGATTGGGAATGGTACACGTTCGGTGCGGAAGGGAACCGTGCTTGTCATAGTTCGAGGAATGGGACTACATCAAGGTGTACGTATCTCACAGGCACAGCGGGAAGTGACGTTCAATCAGGATGTGAAAGCCGTAGTCGCCAAAACAGTACCCGATGTCGTCATTTTCTATGGGTTGCTCAATGCGGCAAATCTTCTGCTGACGAAGGTTCATGCCTCTGGCCATGGCACAGGAGTTCTTTCGACTGAGTTCCTCGATGAGCTTCAGTTCGTCGTTCCGGCGTCCGCCGCCCTCATCGAATTGTCAAAACCATTCGCATCCCTGAATTCGAAGATCGCTGCAAACAATCTTGAATCTCACACCCTCGCCACCCTACGCGACACGCTGCTGCCGAAGCTGTTGAGCGGGGAGTTGAGAGTTAGGGAACTACCGAACGGACTTTCAGATGCGATATAACCCGGTTCATGCACTTCAACTGCTGCGACTTGGCACTCAGAATTCTGCGGCTTCTTTTCGCGATCGGCAGGAGGATGCGATCCAGCATGTCGTCGATGGACCTGGACGTCTGTTGGTCGTGCAGAAAACTGGCTGGGGCAAGAGTTCAGTCTACTTCATCGCCACAAAGCTGCTTCGTGAGCAAGGGATGGGGCCTGCCATCTTGATTTCGCCATTGTTGGCTCTCATGCGGAACCAGATTGCAGCAGCAGAACGCATGGGTGTAAGAGCTGCGACGATCAACTCAGAGAATCGTGATGAGTGGCGGACGGTCGAAGAGGCGCTGGCATCGAATGAAGTGGACATTCTGTTAATCTCGCCGGAACGCCTGGCGAATGATCGTTTCGTGACAGAAGTGCTTTCGCCGATGGCAGGAAATGTGTCTTTGCTTGTCATTGATGAAGCACATTGCATCTCGGACTGGGGACACGACTTCCGTCCACATTACAGATTCATCGAACGAATTCTTCGCAACCTGCCCCAAAATCTGCGCGTACTGGCAACGACAGCGACGGCAAACAATCGCGTCCTTGAGGATTTACAGGTTGTCCTTGGTCCCGACCTCAAGGTCTCGCGTGGCGAACTGGGCCGACCATCGCTCCTGTTGCAATCAATGCGATTGGCAAGTCCCGTGGAACGTATGGCATGGTTGGCAACGCATGTGCCTGATCTGCAGGGCAGTGGCATCATTTATACATTAACAGTCCGTGATGCAGTGCAACTTGCAGGATGGCTTCAGTCACGCGGTATTCAAGCGGAGGCATACAGCGGCGAAACGGGAGAACGTCGAATTGCATTGGAGGACGCGCTCCTTCAGAACCGTGTAAAGGCATTGGTGGCCACGACGGCACTCGGAATGGGTTTTGATAAACCGGATCTGGCATTCGTAATCCACTATCAAACGCCTGGTTCCGTGGTGGCCTACTATCAGCAAGTCGGTCGCGCCGGTCGCGCTCTGCCTGCAGCTTATGGAGTTTTGCTGAGCGGAGCGGAAGAAAAAGACATCAACGATTTCTTTATTGAGAGTGCTTTCCCTTCGCGTGAAGAAGTTGACCAGGTGTTGGCTGCCCTCAACACTGATCCCGCCGGGCTGTCGATCAACGAGCTCTTGCCGCTGGTCAATGCCAGAAAAGGTCGAATCGAAAAGGCGATCCAATTAATGGCTTTGGAGTCTCCAGCTCCGATTGCAAAAGTGGGAAGCAAGTGGACTTTGACTGCAGCACCATTGGCTGCCAGCTTCTGGGAGCGTGCTGATCGCCTGACAACACTGCGACGAGCGGAACAACGCCAGATGCAGGAGTACGCAAATCTGACTTCAGGGCACATGGAATTCCTGATTCAAGCCTTGGATGGAGATCCCGGCGTTCCGGCTGCGCCGCCGATTGGTCCTTTGCCTAAGAATTTTGATAACGAACTCGCCACGCAGGCTGTAAACTATCTGCGTCGCACAAGCATGCCGATCGAACCGCGTCGGCAATGGCCCACCGGAGGGCTGCCACAAATGAATGTGCGAGGAAATATTCCGGAAGGATTGCGAGTTCAGGAAGGACGTATGCTGTCGATTTGGAACGATGCAGGTTGGGGAAATCTTGTTCGTCAAGGGAAGTCGCGAGACGCACGGTTTGCGGATCAGCTTGTGGAGGCGTGTGCGGTGATGGTTCGGG
>JANOUN010000753.1:0-1626 GCA_031416875.1 Planctomycetota bacterium
CTTTCGCGTTGGGGAGACAATGTAGGGTGGGACCAGCGGCAGATAAGCCGCGCCGGCCCACCATTTCGAAACACACATGGTGGGCCGGCGCTCGCATTGCTCGCTGGTCCCACCCTACAGAACGGATTACGCCGAGACAGCGGTCTCACAGATCTTCGTGCCGCAGGTCAGCGTGTTCTCAGGCTGAGTCGGCAGCTTTGTCGCAATCCATGCCTTGATCCCGCCCACCAGATCGGTCACATTCGTGCGACCTGCGTTCGCCAGAATGCTGCACGCAATGGCCGATCGGTAACCGCCTTCGCAATGCACCACGACCGGACGATCGCCTGGCACCTCATGGATGCGCTCCCGCAGATGGGTCAACGGGATGTTGTAGCCGTCTGCCAGATGCACGATGTTCCATTCCTTTTCAGCTCGAACATCCAGTACAAACGGGCCGTCATTCGATGACGTCTGTTCCGCGAGTGCTGCCGCGGTGATGCGAGCCACTTTGCGGATCTGTTCGGGATGAGCCTCCAGGGAGTGCATTCCGTCGTGCAGATACCCGGCGACGTTGTCGAAGCCGATTCGTCCCAGACGCATGATGGCTTCTTCTTCATTCTCGCCATCGCCAATCACGACAATCGGAGTGTCATGACTGAGCATTGAGCCTGCCCACGTTGCGTACTTGCCCTTCAGGCCGATATTGATGGCTCCCGCCAGATAAGCGCCCTCGAAGTCCGCCGCTTCCCGAACGTCCACGAGCTGAGCACCACTGTCTCGCAGTTTCAAAACCTGCTCAAGACTCAGAGCTTTCAGTGATGTCTGCATGGTGGTGTCGAGATCCGGGCGTTCCTGACGATTTTTGATGGCGTCATAAACAAAGTATTCCGGAACCTCCGGCTGATCACTTGTCACCAGCGCCTTGAACTCCGCAAAACTCATGGGCTGCAGCGCGTAGTTGAACTTCTTCTGTTCGCCGATTGTCGAAACCGTTTCCTTGCTGAGCGACTTGCCGCACATCGATCCCGCTCCGTGAGCAGGATAAACCAGTGTCGAGTCAGGCAGTGATCGCAGTTTGTCGAGCGAATGATACAGCATCTCGGCCAGTTCATCGGCAGTCACTCCAATAGACGCCAGCAGATCTGGTCGACCGACATCACCGATGAATAACGTGTCGCCCGTGAGCACAGCATCAGGAACCGTATCGCTGGTCTTCAGGTCATAGACGAGTAAGGAAATTCCTTCCGGAGTGTGGCCAGGAGTTTCCAGGATCCTGATTCGCAGGTCGCCGGACTCAATCAGATCGCCATCATGCAGCGCCTGGAAGTCAAAGTCCGCCTGAGCCCTGGCTCCCAGACAGATTCTGGCACCGACACGGTTACGCAGTTCAATATGTCCGGCCAGAAAATCCGCATGGAAGTGTGTCAGGAACACGTACTTGATCGTGTAGCCGCCCGCAGCCGCATCGGCCAGGTATTGTTCGATGTCACGCTGTGGATCGACGACGGCGGCGACTTTTGTTTTTTCGTCGGCGATCAGGTACGACGCATGCGCCAGACAGCCGAGATAATATTGCTTGAGTAACATCGGAGTACTTCCTTTTGAGATGGTTACAATCCGGCGAGCGGCAGGGCGTCAGCCCTC
>JANOUN010000754.1:0-1890 GCA_031416875.1 Planctomycetota bacterium
GAGGGCTGACGCCCTGCCGCTCGCCCGATGTGGCGATCCTTGCTGTATGAGTCGGGCACGTCACGCTCTTCAGCGCCAGGGCCGAATTGACCGTCACCGTCAGCGACAGTTCCCGCAACGGCGTCGTTCGCAGCAACTCGCTTCGCAGTCCGTAGGCATAGCGGTAGCGGTTGGCCCGCAGAGGCAACACCTGTGTGTAAACAATCTTGATTCGCTTTTCCGACCGCGCCTCAATTGGAAACACACGCGCCTTGAAGATGTTGCCACCGGTCCACTCGAGCAATCCCGGATCCCGCTTTTCACGCAGGATCGTTTCGTAGATCTCGCGAGCCCGCTGCTTCTCCACGACGTCCGCTTCAATCAGATCGTTGCCGATCCACATGCCAAAGCCGCTGATGGACGCATCGTGAGGCAACGGAAAATGGAACACACCCTCGAGTCGTCCGGGCGTATGATTCACAAATGATTCTTCGATCGTCGTGCGCGCAATCTGATCGCGAATCTCGACGCTGACCTTGTGATAGCCGACGGTCAACGGCTCGTTCCGGCCATCGGGCAGAGTCACGATCAGCGAACCCAGCGATTCGTTGTTCGACGTGCCTTCAAAGCCCGCTAACCACGGCGGCGTCTGAGCGACATCAACGAGCCTTTCGTCGCGGTCAGTGCGAACGATCAGTTTTTCATTCAGCTTCAGGATGCGGCTCCCTTCACGAGGCCCAAGCAAAGTAAATTCCAGTTTCTCATCACTCCCCTTATTCCCATCCTTCCCATCATTTTTCAACGCCTGCACCATGCCGGTGTGTAAACGTGCCTCAGTTGGCGAAATGCATTCCAGCAGCGTGCCCGGTCCGAGCGTCAATTCCACGTCCGACGAAAACGTGACTTTGACTGCATTCGCGCCACGCAGTTCTGTGCGAAGCCAGTCACCCGGACGCAGCAGCGTTTCGCGGCAGATTGGTGTCCAGCGTTTGGCCAGCATCGGTCGCAGGACCACGATGCCCTGGGCTTCGCTGATCTTGCCGATGCGGCCATCTTCCGTCAGCGATTTCGTCACGACGAATTTTTCGTCCGCCACTTGAACGTTCATCGACACCAGTCGCATTTCCGCCAGCGGCGGACCTGTGCGCTTGGTTCCCGATTTCCATGCTAAGATTTCTAACAACTGCAGGCTCTTTGCATCGGCCGACGCTTCTATATCTAGGTTGCCATCTGCGGTCGGCAAAGCCACTCGATACACCAGGCAGTCACGCCCATCGCGCGTCGCTTGTTCCACCGGTCGCGCGTCGAGCAGTCTCGACGCATCAGACACACCGATATCCAGCAAACCGATCAGATCGATCTGCTGTTGCGGTCCAAGGAACCACGGAGAATCCGATTCCACCGCAGTGTTTTCTGCTTCGTCAATCTTCCACAGTCGCGAACCAGCCGCGATCTGATATCGCTGTGGCGATTCTTCCCAACGCACTAGGCCGGGGGCTCGCACCCAGACATCCGCCGACTGGCCTTCTTTGCTCACCTTGAGCTGCAGAGAACTCGCGCTGCGGAGTTCGCTCAGCACGGTCGAAAATGGCGTCGTACTCAACGCGGACGTTGTTGGCGTCAAATTCAACCACAATGCGATCGCTGAGACGATCGCAACCATTCCTGCAAGGCTTCGTGAGGCCAGTAACGTAAGCATCAGTTTTCTCCCTTTGTCGATGTTCGTTCTGCGAACAGAACGGACTTCATTGGCCTGGTTCGCGGAGCTAGCCGCGACGATCGATTCTTCAAACTTTGTCGCAGCTTGCAGGCGGAGTGACTCCAGAATGGCATCATCCGGAGCGGGCGCCTCCACATCGATCGTTCGCATTAAAGCGGCCAGTCGCTGTTCGCCGGGTTCTGGTGTGTTGT
>JANOUN010000755.1:0-15462 GCA_031416875.1 Planctomycetota bacterium
GGATCGCTGATCCAGGTCGGTTCCCGATTCATCGTCCTTGGCGAACGCGGAACCATTTCAGTCGTGGATGTCAACAAAGGTAAGTTCGTCGAGCATGGACGGTTTTCGCTGGATGAAATCATTTACCCCGCCTGGACAGCCCCCGTGCTGTCGGGCGGCAGGCTGTTCCTGCGCAGCGAAAAATGGATCGTGTGCCTGGACCTGAATGCGAAATAGTCCTGGGGAAAGTGCTTGGGGGTTCATAGGCGAGCGGCGGACAAATACCGCACGCGGTTGGCATTGGTTCGTTTAACCGCGTGCCCAGCGGGCCGCGCGAGGGGCGTCCCGCGGGATGGATTCCCACGCGCGGGGCGTTGCCCACGCGGTTAAACGAATGTGCCATCCGGCTCGCCTGTAGGTTTCATACTGCCGCCGGCGCCAAGGCTGATCCAGTTCTCATCAGCGAACACTTCCCACAGGCTTTCCGGCAATGCGTTTGCTCTTAATCCGCGCTTCGTACGCCGTTACAAGCTGATCGAGTTCCTTACGGTCGGCTGCCGGTGCGATCGCGCGTGCCTGCCGGGCCCATTTCAGGGCCGTTTCGAACTCCTGATTTTCTGCACAGCAGGTGGCGAGTGTATTGAGGCAGGCCCAGTCTTTGTACTCGGATAATTCACACGCTTTCGTGGCAAGCTTGACGGCACGTTCGGGATCGCGGACTTTCTTGTTGTCGCTGGTTGCCAGCAGCCATGCCAGATTGTCCCATGCTCGCACAAAGCCGGGATTCAGCTCGAGAGTTTTTTCGTAGTCTGCCGCAGCGTCTGTGTCCTGATCCATGCGATCATAGGCAGCCGCCCGATTGTTGTAGGCTCGAAACAGCTCCGGCTGAATTGTGATTGCGATCGTCCAGCAGTCAATCGCCTGCTGCATCTTAGACTGATTGAACAACAGGTTGCCACGATTGTACCAGGCCGCCGCATGCTCCGGCCTGATCTCCACGGCCTTCGCGTACGCCGCGAGCGCCAGTTCGGACTGACCGCGACCGGCTTCGATATTGCCGATCACATACCAGGCATCGGCCAGGTGTGAATCCAGTAAAAGGGCTTTGTCAAGATCCTGGCGAGCATCATCGCTTTGGCCTAACTGATGCCGAGCAATGCCGCGCCGGTAGTAGAGTTCCGCGTCGTTCGGGGACAACTCAATCGCCTTTGTGAAATCGGTTACTGCGGCAGCCGCATCACCACGGCGCTGACTTAACAGCGCGCGATCTGTCATGGCAGACAGATTCGCCGGATTCTGCTGTAACGCGACGCTCAGATCGGCAATCGCGTCATCGAAGTGTCCCAGTTTCTGCAGCAGCTCCGCACGCAGCAGACGAGCAGCTTCGTGTGTCGGTGCAATGCCCAGCAATGCATTCAGCTCTTCCATTTCCCGAAACGTGAAATCGAGTTCGTCACAGCATTGAATCCGCATCCAGCGAGAATCATTGGTATCACGACTTGATAATGCCGGGTGTTCCAGTGTCTCCAGGGCCTCGCGGAATCTGTCATTCTGGAACAGACTGATACCCTTGATCTGCAATGCGCGCGGATTGTCAGGCAACTGGCGCAGGACCAGACCGGCATCGTTCGACGCGGCTTGCCAGTCCGATGTGTCCAGGAACACGGTCGCACGGGAAAGCAGCGCGGCCGTATTTGATGCATCCGATTTCAACAGATTTGAAAAGATGCGGATTGCTTCGTCCGGCAGACGCTGCCGTGCAAGCGTCTGGCCGTACTGTAACAGTGCATCCGGAGTCAATATTTTTTCCGGTACGTTCTTGATCAGCCTTAATGCTTCGACATCATCGTGACGTTGCAGGGCAATCATTGCCTGCAGCAGAATGACATCTTCCGGCTTCACAGAATCTGAAGAGGTTGCATCTGCTGCGGTCAGCACACAGGCATCTTCGTAAGCACCGCTTAAGTTGCCGTCGGCAAGGCGTGCTCGCCCGCGGAGCAGGCGTTGTTCTGCCGACAACTGCCCCGCATTTGATGCGGCCAGCGAATCGAGGGTCTTTGCGCACTTCCCGAACTGACGATCCTGAAAAAACCGCTCCGCCAGCTTTTGATGCAGGGCTGGATCATCTGGCTGCAGGCTTGCCGCTTTCTGCAGATCCGCCAGTGCTGCGGCGGGTTCATTGAACTGTTCGAAGGCCTCTGCGCGAAGCACGTACAAATCAAAGGTGTCAGGCGTTTTCAGCAGTGCCACGGTCAGATCGGTGATGGCTTTGCCGACTTCATTCTGTGCCAGCAATGCACGGGCTCGCAGAGTCAGCGTTTCTGCATCGTCGGGATAGACTTCAAGATATCTCGAAAAATCTTCCGTGGCGGCGGACCAGGCGTTGTCCTCCAGATGAAGTCGCCCGCGGGCCAGAAAGGATTGTGCCTCGGCATCAGTTTTCAGAGCCGCACCGGATGAGATGAGTCGCGTATAGCCTTCAATGGCTTCTTCGCGACGATTCGACTTTGCCAGCAAGGCGGAGCGAATCCGCAGCGCGTCGGCGTGCACAGGTTCCGCCGCGAGTACTTGATCGACGTGCAACATGGCTGCGTCGATTGCGTTTGATTGCAGAAGCAGTTCCGCCAGAGTGATCCGTGCGGCGGCCGTCAGTGACGGTGACAATGATCCCTCTTCGGTCAGCAGACTGCGCAGGCGCACCAGAGCTGCATCGATTTGACCTTGCGCCACGTCCGTCTGAGCCAATGCCAGACGAAGCTCAGGGTCTTGCGGCGACAGTCGTTCGGCTTCCCGCAGATTGGCGATCGCGCCGTCCACGTTCGAACTGGCGAGGTAAGTGCGGCCAAGTTCGAGGCGCGCGGTGAAATCGTTGGGCGCCAGTTCTGCTGCTTTTGACAGGTCACTGATGGCATCGTCCGATCGCTGCAGGGTGCGAAGAATCCGGCCGCGTTCCAGCCACGGGTGAAAGTCGTCGGCTTGCAGCCGACAGGCAATGTTCAGGTCCGCCAGCGCACGATCCGTGTCGCCACTGCGGTTGTAACACAGGCCGCGCTGCATCCATGCCGTCGCGTTATTGCGGTCGCGTCTGATGACACTGCCGAGATCTTCGATGGCCTGTGCCGGATTCGTTTCTGCAAGGAGCGTGCCGCGCCGCAACAATGCTTCGCAGTTTGCGGCATCAAGCTGCAGCAACTGTTCAAGGTCGCGCAGTTCATCGTCCGTGCGATGCAGGTCTCGGTATGCATGAGCCCGGGCCTCCCACGCTGGCAGCATCTTTGAATTCAGCTCAAGTGCTTTTGTCAGCGACGTGACCCCGGACGCCGTTTCCCCGGACGTGATCTGCGCGATACCAAGTGCACACCACGCTTCGGCCCAGCTCGGCTTCAATCGAGTTGCGGCTGAGAGATCTGCCACAGCCTGTGGAGACTGATCCAATTCGGAAAGACAGGTTCCTCGCAGGTAGAACGCTTCGGCAAGTCCCGGATTCAGCGCGATGGCTCGGCCCAACAGTTGCACCGCATCGGCATGGCGATCGGCTTCGCTGTGCTTGATCGCGGCGCGGACCAGCCCGTCTGCCTGTTGCTTTTGATCAGAGCAGCCGGAGACTGTGACCATTGCGATGGCGAGCAGAAGGCGCGCTGCGACAGGAATGACGCGTGTCACTGGCGGATTGCAGGTTGTTAAGTTCATGCCTCCACCTTCATTTGAATCCTGAATGATCTTTCACGGCGTTGCCCAATAGGGCATCCGACAATCGTTGTCATCGTCACAGCAGAGACACGAGTTGTGTTTGAACCAATGTTCCGAAACAGTTTCGAGCAGCAATGTTTACCCGCCCCGAACCGATTCTCTGGTTTACCCAGACTTCCGATGCGGAAAATCAGCTGAGGCCGCTGTTCGCCTCCGAGAAGAATGCAGCCTGCGGGAACGCCGTCTGAAGCCGCGCGTGGTCCTGCGCCGAAAATCGGTATGTGCAGAAATCGCCGGTTTGCGTGTGATGGGTTTCCGCCTGGACGAGTCGCCATGGCGGAACTCAGGAAACGGCAGCAGCACCGAGTAATGTCAGCGATTCATTTCCAGCAAGGAATCTCAGATGGATGTTTCAGGCATGTTTTCGGACGATCAGATGGCTGTCATTGGCTGCTTTGCGGCACTGGCTGTGTGCGGGATGATCGCTGCACTGAGTTTCCATTTTGGCCCTGCCGGACGTGAGCAGAAGCCAATCAATGTCGCTGGGAATCGAACGCTGCCACTGCAAAAGCTGCAGAATCAGACACCTCACCAGGATCGCCGTGCCGCGTAGTTCCGGACGGCGACCGGCGGTACAAGGTCAACTCCCGCTCCGCCGCTGGGAGTGTCGTTTTAGTTCACAGAGTCAGAGAATTCGTTTAACGGCGAGCCGCAGGCGCAGGCGAAACGCGGCAACGACGCCTGCGGTTTGCCGTTAAACGACTAAAACGACAGTCCCCCAGCCTGGGGTGTCGCCGCTCAATAATTGCCGCAGAATACCTTACAATCAGACAAAAAAAGGGGGACCGAATTTGAACGCAACCCTCATGGGCACTTGCGGCAACTTCGTGTGTCGCTTATTTTGATTCCGCCGAGCTGTCGGGACATGGAGTGACTGCGATGCCCTGTCTGTGGTTGTGCGTGCTTCCGCAGCGGCGTTTGACAATGTTCCCCACGGATTCTGTTCGGAGATTACTGACCATGCGTCGCACTGCTGTCGTTGTAAGTGGAGTTGCCTTGTTTGCCGCCGGCTTTGTCTGCGGTCATCTGGATTCTGGTCTGCCTTCCCTGCTGAATGCGCAACAGGAAGAACCCGCCCTTCTTTCTAGTGATGCGCTCATTGCGTATGCAAAAACGCGCAAGGCCGTGACGGATCTGAACGACACGTTCATCGCGGCGGGCCTGAGCACTTCTGCGACGTCCGATGTTAACTACTTTTCCGTCTCCGTCGGGGGGATTGATGTGCAGCGCGATCTGGAGGAAGGTCGCGGTGTTGATCCGGAAACGTTTGCAGCTCTGTATGCGTTTGAAGATCAGGAACTGGGAGCGACAGGCAGGAAGGAACGTGTCTTCAAGCGATTCGGCGTTGACATTTCACAGCACCTGGACAGCGACGAACGCGGACGCGTTCGGTATAAGAAGAAAGTCGTGCAGTTGTATTCAACGGAACGCCTGAATCAGCTTTTTGAGCGACGTGACCAACTCCAGATCCTGTCGAGCAATAAATAACTCATGCAACGCTTCTGGCTGTTCAAATCCGAGCCCGATACTTTTTCCATCCTGAATCTTGCGGCAAGCAAGGGAAAAAAGACATCATGGGAAGGCGTCCGCAATTATCAGGCTCGTAACATGCTGCGGGACGATATCCAGCGCGGGGATGGCGTGTTCTTTTATCACAGCAACGCCGATCCGCTGGCAATCGCCGGCACGGCGGAGGTTGTGAAGTCCGGCTACCCCGATCATTTCGCCCTGCAGACGGACCACAAATATTTTGATGAAGCTGCCTCGCCGGAAAACCCCATCTGGTACATGGTCGACATCAAGCTGGTGAGAATTTTCAAACAGCCCGTGACTCGCGCCATGCTGGCTGCGCACCCCGTGACGTCAAACATGATAGTTATGCAGAAAGGCAGCCGCCTCTCTATTCAGCCCGTCACCGCCTCCGAATGGCAAGCCGTGCATGAACTCGCCGGGATTGAGTTGTCGGCTTAATTCCATGAAATCTGAATTCTTCCGGAACCAACATAAAAATCGCGGCGGATTCCATTGTTCCACTTGTGAATTTTGTGCCTCATTGTGGCCAGCAAACCCATGACTCGCAAACAACAGCTGAGGGAATAGTGCTGGCCACAAAACTCACAAGAGTCACAAAAGTACGAACAGGGCGGAACACGGCACCACGCTATGCCGCACGCGGTTGGCATCGGCTCGTTTAACCGCGTGCCCGGCGGGCCGCGCGAGCAGCGGCCAGCTGCATGGATTCCCACGCGCGGGGCGTTGCCCACGCGGTTAAACGAATGTGCTATCCTCATCCGCGCGTTGTATACCTGAAGATCGCAATCCTTACAGATTGGCCTCCCCCTTGACGTAGATGGCATTCAGACGCATTTTCATTACTTCGACGTTCGGGGAAATCTCGAACGCGGCCTCGCGGCTGACGAATTCACGGTTGACGAAGTCGTAGAGACTGTCGTTAAACAACTGCATGCCTTCGGTCTTGCCAATCCGGATGGCGGCGAAGAGTTTTTCGTCCATCTCTTCCATCACCAGCTTGCGCACGGTCGGATTGAAGATCATGATTTCCACGATCGGCACGCGCGATGGTGTGTCCATGATCGTCTTCAGCAGTTTTTGCCCCACGATACACTTCATGTTCATCGCCATACTCGCTCGAATGGCTTTGTGCATGTCGAACGGGAACAGGTCCAGAATACGCGAGATGCAACCCGGCGCACCAGGGGCATGGATCGTGCCGAAGACAAGGTGCCCGGTTTCCGCCGCATGAATCGCCGTTTCAAAAGTTTCACGGTCGCGCAACTCGCCCACCAGCATGATGTCGGGGTCTTCGCGCACCGCATGTTTCATCGCGATGTGAAAGTCGATGACGTCCTGACCGATTTCACGCTGATTGATCAGACATTTGTCAGACGTGTAAATGAATTCGATCGGGTCTTCGATCGTCAGAATGTGCTTGTTCATGTTGCGGTTGATCCAGTCCAGCATGGACGCGATCGTCGTACTTTTTCCGGAACCGGTCACACCCGCCAGCAAGACCATTCCCTGATCGTACTTGCAGTGATCGACCATGCACTTGGGCAGGTACAACCCCTCGAACGGCGGGATCGAGCGCTCAATCTTTCGAGCCACCATGCCGACTTTGCCCAGCTGCGTGAACAGATTCACGCGAAATCGCCAGGGATCGTCTTCGATCTTGATGACCTTCGAAAAGTCCGCTCCACCGTTTTGATGAAAGATGTCCAGATTCCGCTGGTCCATCATCGGGAACGTGAGTTCAACCATCTGACCTTCAGTGATCGGCGGCATTTCGAGATCGCGCAGCCCGCCGCGAATTCGAAACACCGGCGGACGTCCGACCTGCAGGTGGATGTCCGAGCATTTGTGCTTGATCGCCAGCTTAAAGATCTTATCGACCTCAATGTCGGCGAGCGGGTTAAACGTGGACTTTTTCCAGTCGGCAATCAAAACCATTGCGATCGTTCCTGACGAATCCAGTAAATTCCGCCGTTCGAAGTCAAAACGACATTCAATCGTGCGACGCGGCAAAATCACAGTCGCCGCTTCAAGAAGCGTTTTGTAGCACGTCACGTGGCCAGCGGAAACTGAACCTGAAGTGCGGCTGTGGGTCAAGTGACTGCGGCGGGATTGTTTCCGGGGCAACGCACTCAATGCAGATGCGCTGGCTCCAGGAATGTGATTCCATACGCAAGTAACACGCCGGCCGTCAGAGCCACGGTCAGACGGAATCGGTTGTGCGCGTGGAACTCCATTTCCGGCAACAGGTCGCTCAACGCGATGCACAGGAACACGCCGGCGGAAAACGCGATCACGGCACATACTACGGTGTCCTGCATACCCGTGAACTGCCTGATTCCGAGGACAAATAACGCGGCACCGATCGGGCACATTGTGGAAAAGATCAGGTTTACCAGGAAACGCGATTGACTCTTCCAGCCGCTGCCAGCCATTAACGAGGTAATCGAAACGGCATCGAGCGGTTTGTGGAGCATGATCGCCAGAAACGTGCCGAGTCCATAAAACACGATTCGCGACGGATACTTCGCGTCGGCTTCAACACTCGCGGCCAAAGCGATTCCGTCAATGAGAGTGTGCAGAGACAGGCCAATCGCGATTCCGAGCCAGCTCAACTGATGTGCGTGATGGCAATACGGCTGTCCAATCACGGGCAAGGCACTCGCACTCCGGTCGTGATCATGGTCGTGAGCATGACGCTTTCCGAGGTCGTGGTCATGATCGTGAGCATCATGACCGGCACACGGATCTTCCTGCGCCGTTGAAATCTCCAGCGGGCCGTGGTGATGAAAATGAAAACTGCGAATCAGCAGGAACATTGTGAGAATGCCGGCCATCATCCACCATGCGGAAGTGTCGATCGAATTGTTTCCGTGGACCGAATGCGGCAGCAGATGAAAGACGGCGATCCCCAGCATCAGGCCGCCGACGAAACTGATCGTTGTCTGCATCCGCGTATGCGTGAGTCGAAAAATCGAAGGCAACCAGCCTCCGCCAACCGACGCCGCCATAATGGCCGCACAATAGCCGGTCAATACAATCAGCGACCGTGATCGATCGACAGGAATGGTCACATCGTCTTCGGTCCGAAACAACGACGGCACGTCAATCGCCGTAGTCACGGGCAGTGCGTCCTCATCGGCACCCCGAGACAATGCTCCTCCGGCGATCAGCAAGGCGACGACTGCAACAGCGATACGAAACGACATGGGAAACCAATAACAATCAGGTTCAGTGGAAGAGGCCAGAACGCAAACGATAGAGTGAATCGCCGCCACTTTCGAACGCAAGCGTGCGGCAAGTTCGAGATTGCCGAAACGTGCCAACAAAAACCGTGTTTTCCCTGTGAATCACGGTCACAAAGCGGCTGCGCACCGCAGGCGATCAGGTGGCAGGAAAATGAAGGGCAGGAAAATCAGGCACAGGCATGCCCAGAATTGGCGAGCGGCATGCGTCAGCTTGCCGGTACAAGAACGAGGTAGAGGGCTCACGCCGCTCCGCTCGCCGGACTCAATTGCAACCGCGCGACCAGAGCATGCACTCAGTCAACGAACAGAAACTCATTGCTGTTGAGCAGCAGTCGGCAAAGTGCAGGGAGGCCGTTGATTCGGACGAATTCGCCGAAATCGTGCAACTCTTCACGCGTGGGTTCGCGGAGCCAGACCAGTCGCACAGCCTGAGTCACCTGGGATTCGAGCGAGTCGCTTTCTCCCTGAATCCTGGAAGCCATGCGGTCGGCATGGTGTAAGACGAAGTCATTGTTGTAGAGCGTCAGAGCCTGCAATGACGATGCGGAGAAGCTGCGTGTGGGTGACAGCAGCCCGAGGTCGGGGAAATCCAGTGCTTCCATAAACGGATCGGCGATACCACGCCAGACATAGCGATAAATGCTGCGACGCGTGGCCCCGGGAGTGTTCCAGTCGAACGCGGTATAGTCCAAAGCGGGCGTTGACTGCGGCCCTTTGCTTTGTTTGAAATGCTGAACGCCGGGACCGCCCATGGTCAGGTCGAGCGACCCGGAGACGGCCAGCGTGAAGTCACGATACGAATCCGCGTCCAGACGGTGCCTGTTTTGACGCCAGAGCAATCGATTGTCGCCGTCGATTTCCGCGCCTTCGTTACGATGCTGCGATGACTGTCGATACGTGGCACTGGTGACGATGAGTCGATGCAGTGGTTTCAATGATCCGTTCGCGTCGTCACGAAACCATACGGCCAGCCAGTTCAGTAATTCCGGATGTGACGGCACGCCGCCCATGCGGCCAAAGTCACTGGGCGTATCGCACAATCCGCGTCCAAAATGATCATGCCAGACACGATTCACGACACTCCGCCAGGTGAGGACGTTTTCAGGATGCACCAACCAGTTTGCCAGGGCTGCGCGGCGGGAGGCTTCGTGCTGTGGATCCAAGATGCTGAAACGTGCGGCTGCATGTGTCAGAGCCGATAATGCACCGGGCATAACGACATCGCGGGGTTTGTCGAAGTCGCCTCGTTGCAGGACATGCACAACCTTGGGTTCCGCCAGGGCCTGTGCCTGCATCGCGCCATTGCCCGTGGGAATCATCACTGACGCACCTGCCGCATAAACCTTTGCGGGCGGTGGCAGTTTCTTCAAGCCGGATTCTGCCGCCGCCCGCAGCGCCGTGGCGGCCAGCAGCAACTGCTGTTCTGATGTGCGTTCGAGGGCAGGCGTCTGCAGGGCATGTTCGACTTCTTCGGGCAGGGCGGTTGCCTGAGCAGCCTCAGCGGATGTCGCCGAGAGACGAAAGGCACCGATCAGATGCGATCGCCCATGCAGTTGTTTCAACGTGACGACCAACCGACTGCCGGGCGCGAGCGTCAACGGTTGAGCCAACTCAAATACGGCATGGTGTCTTTTCCCGACCGACGGATGAATGCCCCAGGCCGTTTCCGGGTCGCCGTCGATGGCGCGTTCGATCCCCCAAGCGACCTGATTGAAATCCGCGGTCGCTCGTTTGAATGCGGTGACCGTTCCCTGATCAGAACCCGGGGCAAAAACCTGCAGCTGGATTTCCGACAAATGCAGATTGCCGTTACTGCATCGGCCCGGGCCGTTCGACGGCAAGGATTCGTGCGGAAATACGTCCAGCCGCAATGCCGTCATCTTTTCGAGATTCGTGGCGGCATTGACGACATATGTGTCCTTATCCGGTGGTGCCCCGCTGGCCAGGATCACGTTGTCCGGTGTCAACGTCAACGAGGTTCCTTCGGCCGAAAGAAATGTCTCCAGCGTCAGAGGTTGCCATGTCGCTTCCTGACTTCGTGCTGCCAGCCATGACGCAATCAATCCTGCATTAGCAGGATCGAGCAGTACGGCTTCGTCGCGTCTATCGGCGGACGCAATCAAAGACTGCAGTCGATGTCGTTCGCGTCCCGAGTCCGGATCACTGTCATAAGGGATGTCACCTTTCAGCACGCCCGCAAAGACCGCCTGCAGAGCATAATAATCCTCCTGCGTGATCGGATCAAATTTATGCGAGTGACAACGGGCGCAGTTTGCGGTGGTGCTGGTGAACGCTGACATCGTTTGAGCCACCAGATCGTCACGATCAAGATAGCTGAACGTCACCGGAGCGGTACTGAAAGTGCTCAGATCGAACGTACCGGCACCGAGAAAGCCGAGGGCCGGTGTCAGGCGGGTTTCCTCCGGATAGAAGACATCTGTCGCCAGTTGTTCGCGGATGAAGCGAGTCCACGATGTGTCGCGATTGAACCCATCGATCACGTAGTCCCGAAACGGCCAGGCATTGTCGCGGCCAACGTCGTGTTCGTAACCATGCGAATCCGCAAAGTGAATCGTGTCCAGCCAGTGTCGCGCCCAGCGTTCGCCGTAGCGTGGAGAAGCGAGCAACAGATCGACCGTTTTTTCGTACGCGAGTGGATCGGAATCAGCCACAAACGCAGCGACCTCCTGAGGTGTGGGAGGCAAACCAGTCAGATCAAAGTACACGCGGCGAATCAAGCTTCGTCGATCGGCCTCAGGTGACTGCGTCAGACCTGTCGGCTTCAATCGACTTCGAATAAACGCATCCACAGGATTTTGCGAACCGTCGCCCGGCACTGCAGGTTTCGCCAGTGGTTTCAACGACCACCAGTCCAGTGCCTGAGCATCCATCGCGATGATCGGAATGGTCTTTCGATCGTCGAAGGCCCCGGTCTCGACCCAGTGCGTGAGCGTGGCGATTTCATTGTCCGGCAATTTTTCGTCCGGCATCTGCAAATCCAGATCGACGTGCCGGATGGCTCGGATCAGCAGACTGCTGTCCACATCGCCCGGCACAATCGCAGGCCCGCGACTGCCGCCCGTTTCCCAACCACTCCGCCAATCCAGCGAGAGCCCGCCCTCCATCACTTCAGCAGCATGAGAATGACAGGCGAAGCATCGCTTGCGCAGGACCGGTTCGACTTCTTCGCGAAAGTAAACCGCATCGTCGTCAATTGCCTCGGCGGTTACAGTCAGACCGCAACCCAACAGTAACGTGCTGACGATCGCTCGAAGAATCCTGGTGACGACAGAAACTTTCAAACACTCACCTTTGGAGTCGATGACTTGTCATCGCTTTCTTTTTCCTTTTTCGCAGAATCTGTCGGCCGCACCACGCGGAGCGCCGTTCCGGCAGGACGCCCAAGTGCCGCAACTACGCTCCGATTGGTCCGGCCTACCCCAAAATCAAGGTGGCTTGGAAAAGGGGTCAGGAACCAATAGTGCACAGCACCCTTCGGGCCATTTGGATATTGGTTCCTGACCCCTTTACCAAGCCCGCCTTTTCCAAGCCCGTCGAATGACACACCCGTCACTGGACTATTTTGGAACTGCGGCACCGGACTTTGCATCCTCATCAGGATTTCGCAGGTGCCATGCGACGAGCCAGTCTTCGGATTTCCTTGTAAACCCGTATTTAGCCACCATCCGCTTTTCCATATCAGCAAAATGTCCTGCGCCGTAGAAAATGCCGACCTTTTTTTTGCCGTTCTTCAACTCGCGAGCCATGACTTCCAGGCACTTCTTGTTGCGTTCGGTGATGATGGTGGATGAGCCGTCAAAGCCCGCGAAGGCATCGCCTTCGCCGGCCTTTGCGAGCTGCACGGCAGCGATCCGGCGAACGCGATACAGTCGATCGGACGTCAGCATCGACAACATCACGTCCAGATTCATGGCAAGTGGATTGTTGTCCTGCTGGTTCGAAACCGACTTTCCCATTTCCTTCAGGAACATCCCGGAAAATGATTCGCCACGCGCGGCCATCGACGCTTCAAATTCTTCTGCCGTCATGTCCGCATGCACAAAATTCTTCGCACTGTAATCCACGCCTGTGAGCTGAAACTCCATTCCCAGCGCATCCTTCATTCCGAGCTGCAGCACCGAAATCGCGGCCAGACCGACTTTAGCCTCCGTCCACTCGACTTCGTCATCCAGGCCCTTGCGGCGCGAACCATCTCCGCCGCCGGGTCGCAGATCACGCCTGACAGCTTCTTCGGGCATCACGGCTTCAAAAAGTAACACGTCGTATGTTTCGAAGAGTTTGTTCAGCTGCTGGTAGTAGTTTGGTTCACCAAGATGGATCGCACCGACAAGATCAACCGTCGCGCCCGGATACTTTTTTGAATCCGCAAAGTGAATGACTGATGTCTCCAATGCCACCGAAAGTTTCCGTTCGTTCTTGCGAATCCGGACATATTCCTGTTCCGGCAGTTCGCTTTGCTTTTCATCGGTTTGCTGATCGTCCTCAGCGACAGCACCCTTCGCGACAGCTCCGGTCTTCGGTGCATCGTCATCGCTGGCCATCAGCTGCGATGCCAGCAACGCGGCGACGCCGCATGACAGCAGCAATACCGCGGAGAACGACAACCACTGCCCCAGGGAACAACAGCGTTGGCTGGATTCCGCAGAATCGCTGAATGGAATTATTGGTGTATTCATATTGAGGACTTATCCGAAGGATTGAACAGGCATGGGACAAGCAGCCAGCCAGGAGAATTACCAGGCGTCTCGCCACACGCCGACTGGAGCCCGCACTTCATAGCGTGCCGGACTCAGCCTAAAACCCGTGACACCATATTGTACCAAGCAAATTCAGGTTTGCGAAGAATAACCTGAACGTCTGAAACGGCGGGTCAGTTCGTGAATTTGTAGCGGATTTTATCGACAACCCTGGTGCGTTTCGCTTCGCTTCACGCACCCTACAGGAATCGCAAATTCACACACTGGCCCGCCGCAGGACGTCTGACGGCGGCGGTGCGGTCGCCGTTGTGTCGCTGAGGCAGACCCGATGGCTTCCCTGATCAACGAATTGATGTAAGTTTTCCTTGGCGCGGACTTCGCCCGCAACCCAACAATTTGTGAGAGTCGGTGTAGTTCTTTGCTCCCCACCGACCTCGCGTCGGTGGAAACCTGGTTTGCCAACTACAGAACTCGAAACGGTCATTTGGCCCCTGCCGACCCTGTGTCGGTAGTGCCCAGGTTTGATAACCTGGTGGAGTTTCCAAACCGACGGTCCACCGGCATGAAGCCGGATGGGGCCGAGCGGCAGACGATCGTTTTTGCTGTAGTTCCCAAACCCGCGGTCCACCGGCGTGAAGCCGGATGGGGCCGACCGGAAGCCTGGAGCGTTTCGTTTCTAGTGTGCATACCGTCGATCCGGTGTTCAGTTGACAGACAATAGCCCCATAACGTCCACCGCCATGCTTCCCGCGTAATGCGCCAGCACAAAACCACTTACGCATCTCGTCGTCAAAACTCTTCTCAGAAAAACAATACTCTCCACGTTTACTGAACAGTGCGTGGCAAGCTGGAAGCTTACCCCACGTCAAACGAGAGTCCACAGATTGGCAATGCCGTGTGTTTCGTTGGTTCGCAGGGAACGACGGACTGCTTGATCCAATGCAGAAGTTCCGACAGCCCCTGGCCGGTGCGGGCGGACACGTTGATCACAGGCAGACCTGACAACGCCGGGGAATTTCTGAACGGTGGCTGAGCCAAATCGTGTTCGGTCATCAGGTCGGACTTATTCCGCACAAGCAGGGTCTGTTTTGGCAGTCTGGTGAGCGCCAGTCGATCACTCCAGGCAGCCGCGTCTGAACCGTCATCGAAGACCAGACACAGCACATCGCACTTTGACGCTGCGAGATGCGATTGCTCGATACCGAGTTCTTCGATCTGGTCGTTACTTCCTTCGCGTAATCCCGCCGTATCGACAAACCGAAACGGCCAGCCTTCGACGACGCCATCGACCTCCACAACATCGCGGGTGGTGCCTGGCTGATCACAGACGATCGATCGCTCCATTCCCGCAATCATGTTCATCAACGACGACTTGCCGACATTCGGAGCACCCGCAAACACAACGCGCCAGGGTTCTGTCAAATGATCGGCCACGTCCTGCCATTCGGACAGTCGTTTTTGAACGGCTGTCACGGCGGATGCATCACGGCGCGGATCCAGCACAACTGTCAGATCATCAATCAGTGAATTCGATGCCTGCGCCAGAATGAGTCCAGCCGTTTTGCGAGTGGGTGCTTTCTGCAGCCGGCGCTGAATCTCCTGCTGCACCATGTCGGGCACGCTGTCAAACTTTTTGGCCTCCTCGCCGGCGATTCCCACGATGCGCGAGATGGCTTCATTCTCCAGCGCCGCATCCTCGACGCCGTCATTCAGCAAGTCCTGGCAAATGCGACTCACGGCAACCGTACCACCGTGGCATTGAATCTCCCACGTCTGCCACGAAGTTCGAACGACGACCAGATCTTCGTCATTCCAGCGACTGTAGCAGATGCGTCCGATCGACATGGTGGGACGTGGCGCTTGCGCAGATGAATTCTGCTGCAGAACGTTGTGAGGTTGTACCGGAGGGCGGACGCCGCTCCGCTCGCCGGGGAGAATGAATGATGATCGCCGCAGCACATGTTGAGCTGTCTCGGCAATCTCGCATGTCAGTTCAATCACCGCGACCGCGCCAGGCCCCGGTGCGGTCAGGATGCGAAACCAACTTTTGCCGGATGGAACTATTTCGTCTGTCACCCAAATCTCCAGACTTCAACGCTGCGTTTCGGCAGATGCTGCCACTCGTGCGACTTGCGAAAGCATGCGTCCCTGAACTCCGCACACGCGGAGTTCAGCACAACCCGCATTGTTGCACAACCCGCGGGCAGTTTTCCCGATCCGCGTGCGCAAAGTCTCCA